>JACRLF010000043.1 GCA_016235365.1 Deltaproteobacteria bacterium
CTCACCCCCCTTATAGGCCTTGCCCCCGCCCATCCTTATGTACTCGACGCCGCCGGCTATGCTCACGACGGCGGCCATCGCGAACCACATGAGCGAGAGCGTCAGGGCCTGTTCCTTGCTGGCGCCGGCCCTGGAAAAAAGGTAGACGAAAGCCCCCTCCCTTATCCCGAGCCCGGACATCGAAACCGGGAGCATCGATATCGCCGTCGTCAGGGGGATGAAGAGGAAAAAGTACCCTATGCCGATATCCATGCCGAGCCCCCTGCCCAGGATATAGTACCCTATGATGACGCCGCCCTGGACAAAGACCGAGCATAAAAATATCTTGGCGAGGATGGGGTAGTGGCGCTTATATCCCATGAGCACGTTGTAGAACATCTCTATCTTCCTGTTTATCCCGTAAAAATGTATCATGGAGAGTATCCGCATCACCCAGGAATGGAGCGGGCCTACCCATATGACAAGGCTTACGGCGAAAAAGCCGCCTATCAGGGCGGCAAAGAACGCCGGCAGCCCCGAATCCTTTATGAGCGGGTAGCCGGGTACGAGGGCGACAAGGGTTATGACCATAAGGGCGGCAAAACCTGAATACCTGTCCATGAAGATGGAGGCGAGGGAGACGTCCCCCCTCTTGGACTCCCTGTAGAGGTAATACCCCTTGACGAGGTCCCCGCCGACCATTGTGGGCAGGAAGTTGTTGAAGAACATACCTATGAAATATATGGACAGAAGCCTGGGGTAGGAGACCTCCATATCCTTTCTCAGGATGATGGACCAGCGAAGCGTCGATACGCTCTGCGTGGCTATGAAAAGCAACGCAGTAAATACCACGGACAGGCGGTTGACCGACGCGACCGTCGTCCATAAGGCCCCTGTGTCGATGTTCCTGAAGAGGGCGTAGAGTATGGCCAGACTCACCGCGACCTTCAGCGCGGCGGATAATGACTTTTTAATCATCTGCCCAGCACCTTTTTTACGGTGTATATAGGTTTGCCCTGGGACTCATGGTAGACCCTTGCGAGCATCTCCCCCAGAAGCCCCATCACTACGAGCTGGACCCCGAGAATGATAAGGAGCACGCCGAGGAACAACAACGGCCTGCCGCCTATATCCTTGCCCCTGACGAACTTTTCAAAACTCAGGTAGAACGCTATCAAAAACCCTATGAAGCCCAGGAGCAGACCCCCGGGGCCGAAGGCGTGGATGGGCCTTGTCGAAAAGCTCTGGAGGAACTTCACCGTGATGAGGTCGAGGATGACCCTGACGGTCCTCGATATCCCATACTTGGACTTACCGAACCTCCTCGGATGGTGGGTAGTCTCCACCTCGGTTATGGAGGCGCCCACCCAGCTCGCTATCGCGGGGATGAACCTGTGCATCTCGCCGTACAGGCGGACGTTCTTGATGACCTCTTTCCTGTACGCCTTGAGCGTGCACCCGTAGTCGTGCAGATAGACGCCCGTTACCTTCGAGATGAGCCAGTTGGCCGTAACCGAAGGGAGCCTCCGGGAGAGGAACCTGTCCTGCCTGTCCTTCCTCCACCCGCTCACCACGTCATGCCCCTTTATGCTATCGAGAAGCCTCGGTATGTCCGCCGGGTCGTTCTGCAGGTCCGCGTCCATCGTGATTATTATGTCCCCGTTGGCGTACTCGAAGCCCGCGGCCATGGCCGCGGTCTGCCCGAAGTTCCTCCTGAAAGAGACGACGACGACGGCGGGGTCTTTCCTCTGCACCTCTTCGAGGAGCTTGAAGGTATTGTCCCTGCTGCCGTCGTCTACGAATATTATCTCGTACTTCCTTTCAAGTCCCTCCATCGTCTCCTTCACGGACTTATAGAGATAGGGGATGGACTCCTCCTCCTCGAATACCGGGATTACGATAGAAACGCTCTCTTCCAAAAAACCCTCCTCTGTAGCCTTGAAAATGTATGGTGGGCCCGGCCCCGCGCTTGGTTGACGGGGGCAATCCCGCGGCCCTCCGTCCGCCCGGGCCGCAAGCCTTATCATTAAAACCTGCTCAAGTCCCTCTTCTCCATGCCCTTGAAGCCGTAGCAACGGAATATCGTGACCTCTGTAAGCTCCCTGCCCCTGCCGTACACCGTAAAGGGCTCCCTGTCGCACCTCTCGAACGCATCGAGGACTACGGCGTCTATCTCCGCGTCCCCGCCTTTTACGTATATGGCGTTATATCCGTACAGCTCATTGAAGCCGGGCCAGAGGTCGTACTGGTTCATCCTCCTTGAGCCGGTATCGGCGTTATATACCACTGGTCTGCCGTCCGTATAGAAGGCGAGCTCGCTCGTTATCTGGTAGGTGTCGCTCATTATGAAGGTCTTGCCGGCCCCCTCCATCTCATCCCTTACCCTGGAGACCTTCTCCCCGAGCTCCTTCCAGCCAATGACCCTGTTGTACGGGGGACGGGAAAATATCCCTTTAACCCCCATTGCTTCAAGCGCCTGCGGGAAGCAGGCCAGCAACGAGATTGCCGCGGACAGCGCCACCCCGGATATCGCAGCGGCCTTCAGGGCCTTCCTGACGGACGCCTTGCTCTCTCCGTAGAGAAGCCTGAACGCCCAGACAGAGGCCGGGAGCGCGGTCACGAACGCCGCTATGGCCCAGTTCGCCTGGACCTTGCCGTGGAACCCCTTGAAAAAGAAGAGGAGAAACACCGGCGCGGACGTGAAGAACGCAAGCAACAGTCCGCCGTCCCTGCGCCTGAAGCCGTTGAGCGCGCACAGATATATCCCGTAGACAAAGCCGATGAATACAACAGGCGTAACGATGCCGAACTGGGAGGCCAGGAACTCAAGAGGCTCTAAAAAAAAGACGCCTCCGGAGCCCGCATGGGCCTGCCCCAGAGTATGCTTTATTGTAACCTGTCCGTGCGTAATATTCCAGTAGATAACCGGGGTGGATAGCGCGATGCCTATGACCGCCCCGATATAGGGCTCGGCCCGTTTAAGCCAAGGCCTATCCTCCCTGGAAACTATCAGGAAAAGGAGGACGCACGGATAGAGGAGCACAATGGTATATTTACCCAGGAAGCCCAGGCCCATGAAGACCCCGGCCGCGTACCACCACCAGCCCCCCTTGCCGTCCAACGCCCTCTTTACGCAAAGGAGCGCGGCGCCCCAGAAAAAAACGAGGAGCACGTCCGTGGTCATCAGGATAGCGCCGACGGAGAGGATAGGCACGATATTCGCGAGTATTGCCGCGTAAAAGCCGGTCTTCTCGCACTTGAAGAGGTCCCTGCCGAGCAGGTAGATAACGTAGGAGGCGAGGGTGGAGAAGACCACCGCCCCCACGCGTATGCCGAAGGCGTTGTCGCCGAATATACGCGTAAAAAAGGCTATTACGTAAGCCACCCCCGGCCCCTTGCTGTAGTATGAGAGCGCAAGCCTTCTCGACCACTCCCAGTAATGGGCCTCGTCCGGAGATACGTCAAAAGGGGCGTAGAGCAGATATATTATCCGCAGGGCCGCGAAGGCGACGAGTATCAATACGGTCTTTTTTTTGTAGCTCAAAACGGGCCTCTTCTATCGCCGTAATATCGTCTTATACGCTCCAGGGCCCTCTTCCTGACCGCGAACTTCTCAGCCTCGTAAAACGCCATGGCCACGGCCGCGCCCAAAAGCGCGCCCCCGGCCACGTCAAGCGGGTAGTGGACCCCGACATATACCCTCGAATAAGAGATAATAAAGGCAACAGGCAGGAATATAGCCGCGTACCTTCTGTACCTCGCCGTCAGGAATACCATAGCGGCGGTGATGTTCGTGGCGTGGCCCGATGGGAACGAGAACGAACCGCCGCACCCGACAAGGACCCTCGCCCCCTCAAGCGCATGGCACGGCCTTATCCTCCCGACGAGGTGCTTGAACCCCGCGGCGAGAAAGTCCGCCGAGAATACGGCGAGTATCAGTATCACAATAGCCCACCTCTCCTCCTTGCCGCCCGCTATGAGCATCAGCGCCGCGGCCACTAAAGCCGAAACCCCGAAAAAGTTGAACTTCTGCGTGACGTAGGGCATGAAGATATCGAGGGAATGACTGGTCAGCCCCGTGTTTATCAGGTAAAAAAGCTCCGTACCCAACCTCAATAACGCATCCATCACCCACCCCGCCTATTCCTTCGCGTCTTCGCAGACGCCCTCCACGGCGTCGCAGACTTCCTCTACCGATATCCCATTCATGCACTTCACGTCCGGACATTTCTTCTTGAAGCACGGGCTGCACTCAAGGTCTTTTCTCAATATGACGTGTCCGCGGCCGTATGGGCCGGTCCTCCAAGGCGCGGTCGGGCCGAAGAGCGCGATAACCTTTGTCCCTGCCGCGGCCGCGATGTGCATGGGCCCGGAATCGACCGTTACCGCGAACCTCGACAGCTTGAAGAGCTGGGCGAGCTCCTTGAGCCCCGTCGCCCCGGCGAGGTTCACGGCCCTGTCTCCTATGCCCGCCTTTATCGCCTCGAGCGCGGCCCTGTCGGACGCCGAGCCGGCCAGCACGGCATAGAGCCCTTGTCTTCCGGTTATCTGTTTCCCGAGCTCGATGAACCGTTCATCGCTCCAGAGTTTCGTCGCCCACCTTGCCCTCGGCACTATCACGAAGAAGGGCGCGTCCTTCGGCACGCCGTTGCCCTTGAGTATCGCCAGGACCTTTTTCCTGTCGTCCCTGCCGAGGTTGAGCGGAAAGACGGCCTTGTGCAACACGGCCTTGCCTCCGAGGGCGTATCCGGCAAGGTCCAGATACCTCTCCACGGCGTGCTTTTCCGGGTCATACGGCGGGAGCTTCTCGTTCAGGAATATGTGGCTCAATTCCCTGGCGTTTGAGAAGCCTATCTTCCTTGCGCCGTTTAACAGGCGCATCCAGACCCCGCTTTTCAGGAGCCCCTGGAAATCGAGCACGATGTCGTATTGCCTGGACTTAAGCGCCCTGGCGACAGCGAGGTTCTCCTTGAGGTTGCTCGCCCACCCGCGTTTGACGACGATGAGCTCGTCTATCATCGGATGATTTTTCAATATGCCGCTGGCGGCCTCCTCCACGAGCCAGTCTATGCGCGCCTTTACGCCCTTTTCCTCAAAGCCCTTTCTGAGGGCGTAGAGGGACGGCAGGGTATGTATCACATCCCCGATGGAGGAAAGTTTTACTATCAACACTCTCGTTTTCGACAAGGCTCAACCCGTTTGCGCGTCGATGTCGTTTATTATCCAGTCAACGGCCTCCGATATGCCGCTCGCAACGAAGTCGGGCGGGCTCAGGAGTTTTTTAAGCTCTTCAGGGCCGTTCCCGGTAAGGACGAGCACGGACCTGGCCTCTATGTTGCGGGCAAGCTCCACGTCCGACGCCTTATCCCCCACGACGTAGAGAAGCCCCGCGTCTATCCCCTGCTCCTTCGCCGCCTTCATGAAAAGGCCCGCCTTCGGCTTCCTGCACCCGCACTCCTCGTCCGGACGGTGCGGGCAGTAGTATATGCCGTCCATGCGCGCCCCGTGCTCTCCGAGCAACTCGGAGAGCCTCCTGTTCACAGCCGATACGTCCTCGTCGGTGAAATACCCCCTGTTGACTCCTGACTGGTTGCTCACCACGACGGCCTTTATGCCGCGGTCATTGAGCCTCCTGAGGGCCTCGGCGGCGCCCTCTATCAGCACGACGTTGGATGGGTCCGAGAGGTACCCGTAGTCGATATTTATCGTGCCGTCCCTGTCAAGGAGCACTACCGCTCTTGCGTTATCCACGCGCCCCTTACCCATCGCCCTGTCCGTTGAGCAGGGCCTCGGCCTTTTCCGCCACCGTGTCAGCCCCTATGGAGGTCAGGCACCCGTAGTGGCCGTACCTGCATACTCTTTCAAAGCATGGGCTGCACTCCATGCCGGCAGTCACGACCGCCGTCTTTTCTCCGAGCGGCCCCGTAAGCTGAGGGGAGGTCGAGCCGAAGACCGCCACGGTCGGGGTGCCGAGGGCCGCGCTCAAGTGCATGGGCCCGGAGTCGTTGGTTATAAAGACCTTGAGTCTGCGCAAGAGCGCTATCGACTCCCTGAGATTGGTCATCCCGCATAGGTCGATATGCCTCGTCTTTATCCTCCCGGACACCTCGGCGCAAGCTTGAGCGTCGTCCCTTCCGCCGAAGATAAGCGGGACCGCTCCGTACCGCGCGGAGAGCCTTGAGAGGACACTGGCGAAGCCCTCGGCCGTCCACCTCTTTGCGGGCCCGTAGCTCGCGCCAGGGGCCGCGCCTATGACGGGCGTGGAGCCGATGGAGTTGTCTTCAAGGAACCTCAAGGCCCACGCGCCCTCTTTTTCGCTTACGTAGAGACGGGGCATGGGCTTCTCCGCGCATTGGCCGCCGAGCTCCCTGACGATATTGAGGTAGTAGTGCGCCTGATGGCGTTTCTTGACCTCTTCTGTTACAATCACCGGCCTGGTTAAGAGCCTCGTCCTTAAGTCCCTCGCGTACCCGACCCTCTCCGGTATGCCTGAGATGAAGGCTATGAAGGCCGCGTCAAACGCGTTCTGGAAGAGCACCGCCATGTCAAAGCCCCTTTTCCTGACCTCGCCCCTGAGGCGGAACCTGCCCTTGAGCCCGCCGTGCCTGCCCTTGTCGTCGTACTCGATTATCCCGTCCAGGTCCGGGTTGTTCTCGAAGACCGGGATAACCCTGGATTTGGCAAGGACGGTTATCCTTGCCCTTGGATAGCGGCCCTTGAGGCACTCAAGCGCCGGCAGACATATTACCGCGTCCCCTATCCAGTTGGGCGCCCTTACGAGGATCGTGCCTATTTTTCCCTTGTCTTCCATGCCATCCAACGCTTAAAACGATATAAATAATTAATTTTATATTATATTATGAAAGGCAAGTTCATTGTCAAACTAAATAAGCCGGGATAACCCCCTATTTTACTTTACTCTTTTTTTTCTTTATAATCGAGGTGTCGTGCGACCCATGAAACCTCCCCGGACTCAAAACCCCGGTGGCAGAACGTTAAAAAATAAATGGATACAAAAAGCATAAACGTAAATCCTTTCTTGCGAAGCTTTTCGATTAATCCGTTGGACAGACAAGGGATTTGAACAGGCTGCGTACAACAAAATCAGGAGAACGCTCATGGAATGGCACCAGCAGGAAACGGATCAGTCGATTGAAAATCTAAACTCCTCACTAAAGGGGATTACGCATGATGAGGCGCATAAAAGGCTCGATGAATGGGGCCGCAACGAGCTAATGGAAAAAGAAAAAAAAACCCTCTTCATGATGTTCCTTGACCAGTTCAAGGACTTCATGATCCTCATCCTTATCGCCGCTGCGGTCATATCAGGCATCATAGGAGACCTGTCTGACACTGTTGCGATAGTCGTCATCGTGGTCCTGAACGCGGTAATAGGCTTTATCCAGGAATACAGGGCGGAAAAGGCCATGGCAACGCTCAAGAAGATGGCGGCCCCCTATGCCGTCGTTATAAGAGGCGGCGCGCCTTCGACGATTCCAGCCTTGGACATTGTGCCCGGAGATGTTGTGAGCCTTGAAGCCGGAAACGTTGTCCCTGCGGA
Source organism: Deltaproteobacteria bacterium (assembly GCA_016235365.1). Taxonomy (GTDB): domain Bacteria; phylum Desulfobacterota; class GWC2-55-46; order GWC2-55-46; family GWC2-55-46; genus JACRLF01. The sequence goes on from JACRLF010000043.1 coordinate 7,541, forward strand.
CATGAGGCTGCTGGAGTCCGCCCAATTGAAGATCGAGGAGGCGGCCCTTACGGGCGAATCCGTGCCTGTTGAAAAGCATACCGCCGTTATCCGTGACGCCTCGGCGCCTCTTGGAGACAGGAAAAACATGGCTTACAAGGGGACTTTTGCCACCTACGGTCGCGGCACCGGGATTGTCGTCTCCACCGGCATGGGGACGGAACTCGGCAAAATCGCCACGATGCTCCAGGAAGAAATGGAGGTAAAGACCCCCCTCCAGAAGAGGCTCGCAAGCTTTGGGAAAAAACTCGCCCTCGCCGTCCTGGCAATATGCGCCATCATCTTCGCCGTCGGCATTGTAAGGGGAGAGCCGCTCGTGCTCATGCTCCTTACGGCCATATCTCTCGCCGTTGCGGCGATACCGGAGGCGCTTCCGGCGGTGGTGACCATCTCTCTCGCCCTCGGCGCAAAGAAGATGATCAGGCAGAACGCCCTTATAAGAAAGCTCCCGGCCGTTGAAACCCTCGGCTCGGTCACATATATCTGCTCCGACAAGACAGGCACGCTGACATTAAACAGGATGACCGTGGAGGAGCTTTATGTTGACGGAAAGTTCACAAAAGCCATCCTCTCGCCCGTAAAGAGCCGGAATCCGGAAGAACCACCTGCATTGAAACCCTACGACATGCTCATGACCGCTCTTGCCCTGAATAACGACGCCAGGGAGGACTCATCCGGCAAGGTGATAGGCGACCCTACTGAGACCGCCCCTTATAGCTTTGCCAAGAACGCCGGATTCCATAAGCCTGAGCTTGAAAGGGAATTTCCGAGGGTCTCCGAGATCCCCTTTGATTCGGAAAGGAAGTGCATGACCACATTCCACAGGGTCGTGAAAGACGAGGGCGCCGGTTTTGAATACATATCCTTCACAAAGGGCGCTCCGGACATCCTTGTGGGCAAGGCTCGGGATATCCTTGCCTCGGATGGGTTACTCAGGGTAGACGCGGACGGAATATCCAGGGCAAACGAACTAATGGCTTCTCAGGGCCTTAGGGTACTGGCCGTTGCCATGAGGCGGTGGAAAGACCTCCCTGCGGAAGTATCGCCCGGGGCCGTGGAATCCGGGCTTACCTTCGTGGGGCTTATAGGCATGATGGACCCGCCCAGAGAGGAGGCGAAAGAGGCTATAGGTCTTTGCAAGAGCGCGGGTATAATCCCGGTGATGATAACCGGAGACCACCCGATAACCGCGAGGGCTATAGCGAAAAAGCTCGGCATCATAGACGATGACCACAAGGCGATAATCAACGGAAGGGAGCTTGAGAGGCTGCCCCTTGAGGAATTCGAGGAGAAGGTGGAGCATATAAGGGTTTATGCGAGGGTCGCCCCGGAGCAGAAGCTTAAAATAGTAAAAGCGCTCCAGGACAAGGGACATTTCGTGGCTATGACCGGAGACGGGGTGAATGACGCACCTGCCCTCAAGAGGGCCGATATAGGCGTCGCGATGGGCATTACCGGGACGGACGTTTCGAAAGAGGCGGGACACATGATACTCCTCGATGACAACTTCGCGACAATCGTAAAGTCAATAAAAGAAGGAAGAAGGATATTCGATAATATCCGAAAATTCATCAAATATACCATGGCCAGCAATTCGGGAGAGATATGGGCGATTTTTCTAGCGCCATTTCTGGGGCTTCCGATCCCGCTCTTGCCCATTCACATCCTATGGATTAATTTAGTGACAGATGGCCTCCCCGGACTCGCTCTTTCGGCTGAATCGTCGGAAAAGGGGATCATGAACAGGCCGCCCAGGCATCCGAAGGAGAGCATATTTGCTCATGGCCTGGGCACTCACATTATATGGGTTGGATTGCTCGTGGGATTTGCGACCATCTTTACCCAGGCATGGTCTATCAAGACTGGGCATGCTCACTGGCAAACCATGGCTTTTACAGTGCTGTGCTTGGGTCAAATGGGGCATGTCCTTGCCATAAGATCCGAGAGTGAATCGCTTTTCACCCAAGGCTTATTTTCAAATAAGCCGCTTAGCGGCGCCTTTATTCTCACATTTGCCTTGCAGATGGCTACGATATACGTTCCTTTCCTCCAGCCTATATTCAGGACCGAGGCCCTTACATTCAATGAACTCATGTTCGCTTTGGCCATGTCATCGGTTGTCTTTATCGCGGTTGAGATAGAAAAAATATTTAAGAGGAGATCTGCAGACAAATATCCGGTAATCTGACTTGGAAAAGTACGTTCCATGGATAAAAACAAATAAAAAATTAGCGGGGCCTGTTTTAGCAATAAGTGTTCTTTATATTCCGTTTTATCTCGTTAAAAAAGGACGCTAAAAATCCCTCGGCACCTTGAGCATCCGGTCGAGCGCGGCCTTTGCCCCGGCCCTTATATCCTCCGGCACGGAGACCACGTTCTTCATCTCCCTGAGGCTCTCGGCCACGTCCTCGAGGGCCGTCAGCTTCATGTTCGGGCAGACGAGCGACCTGGACGGCAGGATGAAGTTCTTGTCCGGGTTCTCCTTCTTGAGCCTGTAGAGTATGCCCATCTCCGTGCCGACTATTATCGTCTTTGCCGCGCTCGACTTCGCGTACCTGTACATCCCTGAGGTCGAGCAGACGTGGTCGGCGAGCCTGACGACCGCGGGGCTGCACTCAGGGTGGCAGACAAAGACCGCCCCGGGGTTTTCCGCCTTCGCCTTCAAGACCTCTTCGGGTTTAAGCTTCTCGTGCGTGGGGCAAAACCCGTCCCACCACTCCATCTTCTTCTTCGCGGAGAGGGATACGTAGTGGGAGAGGTTCCTGTCCGGTATCATGTAGACCCTGTCTTCCGCAAGCGAGTTGACCACGCTTACGGCGTTGGCCGAGGTGCAGCATATGTCGCTCAACGCCTTTACCGCGGCGCTCGTGTTGACATAGGCGACGACCGGGGTCCCCGGCCTCTTCTCTTTTTCCCTTATCAGCTCCTCAGGGGTTATCATGTCCGCCATCGGACACCCGGCGTCCATCCTGGGCAGTATCACGGTCTTTTGCGGGGAGAGTATCGCGGCGCTCTCCGCCATGAAGTGCACCCCGCAGAAGACTATGACCTTGGCGGCGGACTCGGAGGCGGCCTGGCTCAGGGCGAGCGAGTCGCCGGTGATGTCCGCGGTCTCCTGCACCTCGTCCCTCTGGTAATTGTGCGCCAGCATTATGGCGTCCCTTTCCTTCAACAGGGCCCGCACCTCTTTTTTAAGGCTCTCTCTATCCCTCATATCTGTCCCGTCCGGGGCCTCCTCTCGAAAATATTCACGCAGGCATTGATTATATGATAATATAGAGGAAAAGAGAACCGGAAATGACGGCCGGTATAAGGACACGCCAGAAATCAGAGAAGAAGGAACCACATCCAGAATGACGCTTACAGCCACTGAGAAAAGGACCATACTGAGGCTTGCCAGGGCCTCCATAGAGTCGCACCTGATAGGGACTCCCCCCTTCAGGATAGACCCTGAGAAGGGCGCCATGACCGAGGACTCCGGCGCGTTCGTGTCGCTTCACAGGGGGGGAAGGCTCAGGGGCTGCATAGGCACCTTCGCATCCCCGGCCCCGCTATACAAGACGGTGATGGACATGGCCGCGGCCGCGGCCCTGAAGGACCCGAGGTTTCCGCCCGTCGCCCCTGAAGAGCTTAAGGAGATAAAATTGGAGGTATCGGTCCTGACGCCGCTCAAGGAGATAAAGAGCCCCGAGGAGATAGAGATAGGCAGACACGGCATCTATATAGTCAAGGGGCGGGCCCGGGGGGTGCTCCTGCCGCAGGTGGCCGTTGAACACGGTTTCGACCGGCATGAATTCCTCGACCAGACGTGCGTGAAGGCCGGGCTTACCCCAGGGGAGTGGAAAGAGGACGCTACGATATTCACCTTCGAGGCCGAGATATTCAAGGAGGGGTGAGGCGTTTCCTACCCAAGCCTTCCGGCCGCCTCCCTTATCCTCCTGACGCCCTCGACCACGTTCTTCATCGAGGTCGCGTATGAAAGCCTTATGTACCTGTCGTCCCCGAACGGCCCTCCAGGGACGACGGCAACGCCCGCCTCGTCAAGGAGACAGGCGGCAAAGTCCGCCGAGCCCTTGATCTCGCGGCCCTTGGATCTCCCGCCAAGAAGCCCTGAAATGTTCGCGAACACATAGAACGCCCCCAGCGGCTTGAATGCGCTCACGCCCTCTATGGAGTTGAGCGCCTCCACCATGGCGTTGCGCCTCTTCTCGAACTCCCCCACCATGACTGCCAGGGAGTCCTGCGGGCCGCTTATGGCCTCCACGGCCGCCCACTGGCTTATGGACGTCGGGTTTGACGTGGACTGGCTCTGGATGGACGTCATGGCCTTTACTATTTCTTTTGGCCCGGCGGCATATCCTATCCTCCAGCCCGTCATTGAGTAGGTCTTGGATACGCCGTTGAGCACTACGCTGTTCCTCCTCGCCTCCTCGGACGTCGAGGCGATGGATGAGGCCTTGAACCCGTCATAAGTCAGCTTCTCGTATATCTCATCCGATATTATCAGGACGTTATTCTCAAGCGCCGCCTGAGCGAGCCGTTTGAGCTCCTCGAACGTGTAGGCGGCCCCGGTGGGGTTTGAAGGGCTGTTTATGACGACGGCCTTTGTGCGCGGCGTGATATTTTCCCTGAACGCCTCAACGGACATCTTGAAGCCCGCGGACTCCTCCGTCGGTATTATCCTGGGCACGCCTCCGCCGAGGGCGGCCATCACGGGGTACGAGAGCCAGTAAGGCGACGGGATGACTACCTCGTCGCCGGGGTCGAGTATGGCCTGGAAGAGGTTATATATGGAGTGCTTCCCCCCGCAGGATACGATGATCTCGTCCCTTGAGTACGCGAGGTTATTGTCCCTCTTGAACTTGCCCGCCACGGCGTCCTTGAGCTCGTTTATCCCGCCGACCGGCGTATACTTGGTCTGGCCGTCCCGTATCGCCTTTATGGCGGCGTTCTTTATGTTCTCAGGCGTGTCAAAATCCGGCTCGCCCGCGCCGAGGCCGATGATGTCCCTGCCCTCGGCGGCCAGGGCCTTGGCCTTTGCGGTGATCGCGAGCGTTGCGGACTCTTCCAGCCCGGAGAGCCTGCCCGAAAGCCTTATCATTGAAAACACTCCTTGTCGGTCTTGGTTTTAACGTTCTTGAAACTTTGTGTTCTAAGCCATGAGCGCGGCCTAAATAAGTCTATTGTCCCTTGAGCCTTTCGTACTTCTCTTTGAGCCTCCCGGCCACCCCAGGGGTGACAAACGCGCCGACGTCACCGCCGAGCCTCGCTATCTCCTTTATGAACCTCGAGCTGACGGCCGCGTAGTTCTCGGCGGTCATCATGAAGACGGTCTCCACGCCGGGGTCGAGCTTACGATTTATGAGGGCCATCTGGAACTCGTATTCGAAGTCCGATATAACCCTCAAGCCCCTCAGGACCGTCCGGGCCTTCTTCTTCCTCATATACTCTATCAGCAGGCCGTCGAAGCCCTCGACCCTTACGTTTCCGTACCCCTTTATCTCCTCACCTATTATCTCGAGGCGCTCATCGACGTCAAACAGCGGCGACTTGGACTGGCTCCCGGCAACGGCGACGATGAGCTGGTCGAAGAGGTTCAACCCCCGCTCTATTATGTCGAGATGGCCCCTTGTCATCGGGTCGAACGTCCCTGGATATACCCCTATGTGCTTAACTTTCGCCATCCTTTGCGCGCGGCCTCAGGAAATATACTAAAGTGTCCCCGTACCTCCTCTCGTCCGTTATCTCGAGGTTCTCAAGCGCCGCCTTCAACGGCGCCCTCTTAGAGGTCTCGGCCACCATCACCCCGGAGCTGTTTAAGAGCCCGGCTCTGTCCACGGCCTCGACAGTCTCATGAAAAAGGGATGTATCGTACGGAGGGTCTACTATAATGAGGTCGAACCCCGGGCCCTTCCCGGAGAAATAGCGGATAGCGCTGAGGGCGTCCTTTTTCAATATGACGGCGTTTTCAAGCCCGCAGGCCTCTAAGTTCTTTTTTATGATAGAGACGGCCTTTGAGTCCATATCGACGAATACTACTTCTTCGGCGCCCCTGCTGAGCGCCTCTATGCCCATCGCGCCGCTGCCGGCAAAGAGGTCTATCACCCTTTTGAAAGGGAAGTCCCTCGGGAGTATGTTGAAGACGGCCTCCCTGACCTTATCCGACGTCGGCCTTATGGAGAGCCCGTTGAAGCCGGCAAGACGCCTGCCCCCGCACTTTCCGGCGATAACCCTCATTCCGTGATATGCATCCGCGGCGCGGCGTAGCCGGGCGTCCTCATTTCTTCTTCACACCGCGCGGCTCCCTGCCCACCATAGCCCCGAAGACCTTGATGGAGACGAGCCTGCTCCTCGGCCCGTCGAACTCGGAAAAGTAGACCGCCTGCCACTGGCCGAGGGCCGGCCTGCCCTTTGTCACCGGAACGATGATGCTGCTGCCTACGAGAAGGGACTTGAGATGAGCATCCGCGTTCCGCCCGTACTCGCCCTTGTTGTGCCTGTAGGTGGGCTTGTTCGGGACCATCTCATCCAGGAAGTTATGGAAGTCCTCCTCGAGGTCCTTATCCGGGTTGTTGAAGTGCAGGCCCGCCGTGGTATGGCCCGTGGACACCAGCGCCATGCCTTCGCTTATGCCGCTTTCAAGGATGACGGCCTCCACCTGGTTGGTGATGTTCACCTCCTCGGTCTTAGCGCCTGTCTTTATCCTGATCGCGTTGGTAAAAACCTTCATTTACCCTCCTCGACAACCGGATTTTATTTTTAGCGTTCTGACACCCCTTGGGTCTTTAAGGTCGGGGAGGTTTCATTTCGATAGCGGGGCCAGATCGCCTGGACGGATACAATTATACTTTTTTGCGGCGGACAATGCCATAACTTCCATGCCGGGCGGTCCGCGTTTTTAAAGCGGCCCGTCAGACCCTGAACCTGCCCTCCCTGGAGATGACGCCGCTTTTCCTGGCGTCATTGATGATCCTCCTGGCGTTCTCGACCTTGTCCTCCTCCACCGCTATCCTCTTCTCGAAGTACGCGTCGGGGTCGGCGGATGGGTTGAACATGCACAGCGAGCGCCCGGCCCGCAGCTTGCTGGGGGGGCAAGCGAGCGAATCGGATATAGATACTTCCTTACATGTCGAAGATTCCCCGCGGCAAGCCGCGGGGAGCTTCAACGTCCTGACGGCGCAGCTTATGTCATAGTCCTCCAAAAGGGTCTCTATCACGCTCGCGTCGATCTCGTCGTAGAACGAATATATGTCTATGAAGTTTATCCTGCTGGCCATCGGTTCACTGAGTATATTGAAATGCGGCTGTTTTGTCAACGTTCGCATACGGCGCAGGAGCGCATTTTAGTGTTTCCTTTGGGTATGATTCCCCGAAGCAGGTTTGGCTGGCTATCAACGCAGGTTCCAACGGATGCCCAGGAGCTTGCTCCGGGGTGGTCTATTCGGGTTCCCCTTGACTTTTACACGTTGCGCCTGCAATAATTAAGTGGCCATGCGGCAGGGGCGGATGATGGGGCGGCTTTGAAGCTCCCCAGCCCCAAGCCCCGCTTAATCTTCGGCATATAAGGAAGTATTTATTCGCTCGCTTGACCCCGCAGCTTGGGCTTAGCAGGTTGTTGAAAAACCCTCGCGTCCGTTCAGGCTGTTCAAAAAGCTCCAGATACAAGGCGTCGAGGAGCGAGGAATGAGGCGTATTTTGTCCATACGCCGTAGCAGAGCGACGATGACAACGCAGTAGATGGACTTTTTCATGAGAAGGTCTCTGTGGGTTTTAACGGCGGTATTTTGCTGGGTCATGCTGGTAGGGATGGGCAAGGCCCCCGGCCCCGAGGTGCCGATGCCGGAGATAGACTTCAAGGCCACGGTCAGAGACGACCAGGGCATAGCCACAAAGGTGAGCCACGCGAGCTGGGAAGGCAACATCTACTTTACCGGGACGCGCGGAAAGGGGACCGTCACCATATCGTTTGAAAAGGTGAAGAAGCTGGCCGCAACCGGCAGCGGGAGCGAGAACAAGGTGGACTTCCAGATAACATTGAAGACCGGGGACGTGGTGGCGGTGAGCTTCGACAACGACGCCAAGTTCCTCGGCTCGACGAACTTCGGCACGTACAGGATACTGGCCAAAAACATCAAAGAGATAGCGTTTGAGTAGGAAGGGCTATAATAGTTAAGTTACGCTTTGCCAACCCAACGGGACTGTCCCGCCCAGGCCGTCTTACCCCCAGGGGCTTGTCTATTGAGATTCGTTCGCTTACCCCTAAGCCCAAGCCGCAGGGAATTCGCCCGCTGTGCCTGTTAAAGACGCCCCCCTCACCCCAACGCCGCCAGCATGTTCTTGAAGTGTATGGCGACGGCTGTATCCCCGGAGATCTCAAGCCTCCTTGAAAAAAATACGGTGTCCGGGTCCTCTTTGCCGAGGAGGACGTCGGTGAGCACCTTGACGGTCCCGCTCATGGTAACGTCCGGGGTCCCGGCGAAGTGGGGGACCACCTTTATCCCGCCGTCCTTTATATGTAGATGGAACCTCTTTTCTATGTCCTTTGCCTCGAAGAGGAAGACCTTGCCGTCTATCTCCCCGAGCCTCTGCTTGAACCGCGGGTTCTTTTCAACCATCATCGACACCATCACCCCGACCCCGATAGCCTCCATCCAGAGCGGCATTATCTTCAATGGTATGTTCATCGATTTGACGAGCGTGCCCTTTATTCTCTTAGCCCTGTCCTCTTTCATGGCCGCCTCCGCAGTCATACCTTCACCCCCACGTGCAACGCCGCTATGCCGTTGAAGAGGTTAGAGTACCTTACCTTGAACAGCCCCGCCCCCTCCATTATCTTTTTGAGCTCCTCCTGCGGCGGGAACTTCCTTATAGATTCCGGGAGGTAGACGTAGGCGCCCCTGTTGCCCGTAACAAGCTCTCCGACGGCGGGTATCACGTTAAAGGAATAGAAGTCGTAGAGCCTCTTTACCAGTCCGCTCTCCGGGTGGGAGAACTCGAGGCATATGACCTTGCCCCCTGGCTTGACGACCCTCGCCATCTCCTTGAAGGCCCTGTCCAGGTGCGTTACGTTCCTGATGCCGAAGCCGACGGTGGCGCAGTGGAACGTGTTGTCCTCAAACGAAATCTCCTCGGCGTTGCCCTGCACGAACTCGATGCCCCTCAACCGCCCCCTGTCCACGCACCTGTCCCTGCCGACCTTAAGCATCTCCGAGTTTATGTCATAGACGACGACCGAGCCCGTCTCCCCGACCCGGTCAGCCATGAGCATGGCTATGTCCGCGGTGCCTCCGGCGACGTCTATCGCCCTCTGGCCCGGCCTCAGGGACGTCTCCGATGCTATCAGCCTCTTCCAGAGCCTGTGGGTCCCGAGGCTCATCAGGTCGTTCATGAGGTCGTACTTCGAGGCGACGGAGTCGAAGACCTCCTTTACCTTCTTCTCCTTCTCATCCTCCGGTATAAGCGTGTCTCCGAAGTACGTCATCTTATCATTCATAACCTGACCCTCCATATAGGCGATCCCTGCCCCTGACAAGAGAGGGACGGAACACGACCCGGCATTTTCAATCCGGCTCGCCGTCCCAGTCGAAAGGCTCATACGCCCCTTCATCGCGCCTTCTCTGCGCGGTCTTGCTCCTGTAGCTCCCCTTCTTCACCACGAGCCCCTTCCTTCTGAGTATCTTCCCGATATAGTCAATGTGCGGGCACGGCGGGTAGTGGCCGTTGTCAGTGACCATGCACGAGGCAAGGTGTATGACTATCCCGCTTTTTTCGACCTCGGCCTTCTTCTTCGCCCTCTTTATCAGGTTGGAGGCAACGCGGCTTATCCTTCTGCCGGGGCAGCCGCCGCAGTTGAAGGGCACCACCATTATCCCTGGGTCGTCCTTGTACCTCTCAAAGGCGTCTATCCTGCGCGTAAAGGAGTCCATGCACCCGAAACCGCTGCAACTTTCCCTGGCGAAGTCGCACTGTATGAGGCCGATTATCCTGACCTTGTCTTGCCCATCTTCCATGAAAGATCCCGCCTTTAAAAAACTCTATGCAGCCTCTACTTCCCCCTGTTGCTAAAAAGCCTGTACCCCAGGACCGCGGCCACTATATACCCGGCGAGGCTTAAAAGAGGCAGGCCGAAGACGAAGATACCCTCATCTCCCGAGAAGACGGCCACTATGGAGGCGCCCAGGACTATGGAGCCCACCATGACGCCGCCGCCGATCCTTATGCCGGCGTCTTTAAGCTCCCTGGTCACGGGTTCGAGCCGGTGGTGGACGAAGCCTATCTTCAGCTCCTCCTTCAACGCCCTCTTGGCAAGGGTATTGATGCGCTCCGGGAGCTCGAGGGCCGCGTCTAAGATCCCGGACGCCGCCTCCGCGCCCCTCTCGTAGACGGCCTTCGGAGAGAGCTTCTCCTTCAGCATCCACCTGTAGATGAGCGGCTTTGCGACCTCCCACATGTTTATGTCGGGATAGAGCTGCCTGCCGACCCCCTCGATTATGACCATGGACTTCTGCAGGAGGAGGAGGTTGGGCTGGAGGGCCATGTCGAACCTCCTGGCGGTCTGGATAAGCTTCATCAAGAGGCCGGATATGTCTATACGCTCAAGGGACCTGCCGAATATAGGCTCTGAAATCTCCCTCAAGGCCTCCTCGAACTCATGGAGGCTCACGTCATCCCCGATAAGGCCCATCTCCCTGTGGACGACCGCCATCCTGTAGTAGTCGCTCCTTACGAGGTAGTAGAGCATGTTCGCGAGGTACTTCCTTAAATCCCTGTCGAGCCTGCCTATTATCCCGAAGTCGAGATAGATTATCACCCCGTCGTCCCTTACGAAGATATTGCCGGGATGGAGGTCCGCGTGGAATATCCCGAAATCGAACACCTGCCTGAAAAATATCTCTATCCCTTTGACGGCGACCAGTTTGACGTCAAGTCCAGCGGCCTTTATCCTCTCGACCTCGTCTATCGGGGTGCCGCTTATGCGCTCCATCGTAAGGACGTCTTCCGTGGTATAGTCCCAGTAGACCCTCGGTATCTGTATGTCAGGGTCGCCCTTGAACATGTTCGAGAAGCGGTCGATGTTGACGCCCTCGATGGATAAATCCTGTTCGGTCTTTATCACCCTTGAGAACTCGCCAACCACCTCTTTCGGCCTGTAGAGCCGGGAGGCCGGCACGTACTTCTCAAGGAGGCCGGCCAGGGTCTCCATTACCGATATATCGGACTCGATAACGCGGCCTATGCCGGGCCTCTTGACCTTTACCGCGACCTCGGTGCCGTCAAGGAGCTCGGCGAAGTGCACCTGCGCTATCGAGGCCGAGGCCACAGGCTCCTGGGCAAAACTCCTGAACCTCGACCTTAGCGGGGCCTTCAGGGACGACTCCACCACGCCCTTCACCTCTTCGAACCCCACGGGCGGGACCATGTCCTGGAGCTTCTTGAACTCGCTAACCCAGTCCGGCGGCAGGAGGTCGGCCCTTGTGGACGCTATCTGGCCGAGCTTGATGAACGTGGGGCCGAGCTCCTCGAGGACGAGCCTTATCCTCTCGGGCACGCTGAGGCCCTCGACCTTTTTCCTCGATACGAAGACCCTTTCCAGGGCCGAGAAAAACGCCGGGAATACGCGAAGCTCCGCCACGAACCCGCCGAAGCCGTACCTGATGAGGGTGACGACAATCTTGTTCAAACGGCGGATGTTCTTAAACGTCTGATTTTCCATGGACAAACAGGGGTGCTTGCAGTGGTTGGAAGGGTCTTACCCCCCTGCGCCTCCGAGCTTCCTTTCTATCTCTTCAAGCCTCTTTTCAATCTTGTCGGTCTTCTCCCTGGCGACCCTCGCCATCTCCTTTATCACCTCGATGTCGTTTTGCGTGGCCACGTTGAGCTTCTCAAGCACCTTCTCGGAGGAGGTAAGGAACTCCTTTTCGAGCTTGTCCTTCCCGCTCTTGATCATGCCTATGAACTCCTTCAAGGCCGCCGCGCCCTCCTCCACGACCTTGTTCTCGGCCATCTGCCTGCCTGAGAGCCCCGCGCCCTCACCCCCCTCTGCCGCGCCGCCCGCGGCCTTTCCGGCCTTCTCCAGCGCATCGAGGGTCTCCCTGGCCTTTTTTTCAAGGCCGATGAATACGAGTATCGCCTTATCGATGATATCGGTCATGGTCGTCTCCTTTTCGCAGGCCGCTGAAAAAACCCCATCTGCGGTGTCGTCTTCGTCGCTCGTCACTGCGGCGTACAAAAAAAGTACGCCTTCCCATTGCAATTGTAAAGACGCAATGGGAACCCTGCCTCACTCCTCGACTCCTCGGGGTACCCATGCGAGAAGCATGGGTCGGGAGCTTTTTGAGCGGCCTGCATGTATTTTTGCGTTTTTAGTTTTTCCGCAACCTTTCAGTTTATCATCCCCCATGCGGGGACGGCAAATCTCGTCTATCAAACGCCCTGGCCGGCCAGGTAATCCTTGCCTGCCCCGCCGAAATACCAGCCGTTGCACAGAGGCCCCTGCGTGATGGCCGCAATCCCTACAAGCGCCTCCTCGGAGCCAAGCTCCCCGGCCATCGTCTTCCTGAATATCTCCACGACCCTTGCCGTGCCCTTATACTGCGGAGAGACCCTGAGCGTCTTGACGCCTATCCCTTCAAGGTCCTTGACCGCCTCCACAAGGGTGTACGTCCCCGCGCTCAAAAGGGATGTGCCGTTCATTGTAAAGAGGGGCTCGCGCTCAAGGGTCTTTAGCTCCATGCCGTCGGGGTGGACGGCGCAGTGGTGGCGGCATTCGGTCTTTGTAAGACCGTACGCCCTCGACGTGTAACACCTCCATGAGAAGGCGAGCGGGACCTTGCCGTGGACGAAGACCTCGCCCTCTATGCCCGTATTCCTGATATTATACCCTATCGAGTCCCTGGAGAGCTCCACCGGGAACGTTACATGCCCGACCCCCAGACCCTTCATAAACTCTATTGAAGGCGCGTTGTACGTGGTTATGTGCGGGCCCGCCGAGACCTCCCTTTCGGCCGCGTCCACGATATTGAGCACGGAGATGTCGTTGGCCTCCACCGCGTAGGGGAGGGCAAGGAGTCTCCTTGTAAAGTCGAGCTCCTCCTCGTTTGAGACTACCGCAAGGCTTGAGAGGACGACCTTCTTCCCGGCGGCCTGCAGCCTCCCGGCTATCCCGGAGACGGTATCGGCGTCGAGCCCTATCTTCTTTGAGCAGACGACCTCGCCGATATAGACCCTGTCGACGTCCATCCCGCATACTTCATCGTAGAATCTCAGTAGCTCTTCCCTCTTCCACTCGAAGAGCACCGGCCCGAGGCTCAATTCCATACGGTCATCCCTCTGCTTTCGGATCGAATAAAAGTATGCAACAGCGGGGGTTTAAAAACAAGGGGATTTTTGACTGCCTCATTGGAGGCTGCAAAAGTCTGAGACGACGGCACGGGCAACGCCCGGCCATGCCCGGAGGAAACATCAAGGGTAATCGACCTTCATCAAAAAAAGCCCGCGAGAGGGGGCGGTCATCGGGGCCGCGGTCCTGTCCCTGGCCCCTATGACCTTGTCCACGTCGTCGGGATGGAGCCTGCCTTTGCCCACTTCCGCGAGGGTCCCGGCCACTATCCTTACCATGTGCCTTAAAAAGGCCGTTCCCTTCACCTCTATCTCGATGAGCCCGTCCCCCCTGTCCTCTATATTCACGGCGGTGACCTCCCGGACGGAGTGCGCCGCGTCGGAGCCCGCGGCCATGAGAGAAGAGAAGTCCTTTTCGCCGATAAGGTGTATCGCCCCGCGCCTCATGAGGTCCATGTCAAGGGGCTTGAACACATGCCATGAGAAGTTCCTCAGGATTGCGGAAGGAGAGCTTCTGTTCAGTATCCTGTATACGTAGGTCTTGCCCAACGCATCCTTCCTCGGGTCGAAGTCCGGCGGGGCCTCAGCCGCGTCCCTTATGGAGATGTCCTCCGGGAGCATGAAATTGAGGCCGTGGATAATGCCGAAAATCGATATCCTTGAATCGGTCTTGAAGCTTGCGACCTGGCCGAAGGCGTGCACCCCGGCGTCGGTCCTCGAAGCCCCGGAAAGCTCCGCGTCATGCCCGACAAGCTTTTTCACGGCCTCCGCGATTGCGCCCTGGATGGTAGGGACCTCTTTCTGAAACTGCCAGCCGGAGTACCTGGTGCCCTCGTACTCTATCAGAAGCCTTATGTTGCGCATCAAACGTCTACCAAAATTACCTCAGCCGCCTCTCAGAGGTAATCCCTTACAAGTATCTCGGCTATCTGCACGGCGTTCAGGGCCGCGCCTTTTCTCAGGTTATCCGAGACTATCCACATGTTTACTCCGTTCTCTATCGATTCGTCCCTGCGTATCCTGCCCACGAATACGTCGTCGTGGTCGGCGGCGTCCGCCGGCATGGGGTAGCGCCCCTTCTTCGGCTCATCGACAACGGTTACGCCCGGGGCCTTTTTGAGGAGCTTGCGCACCTCTTCAGGGGTTATCGGCCTCTCGGTCTCTATATTCACGGCCTCGGAGTGTCCGACGAAGACAGGCACGCGCACGGTCGTGGCCGTGACCTTCACGGTATCGTCGTTGAATATCTTTTGGGTCTCGTTCACCATCTTCATCTCCTCCTTGGTGTAGCCGTTATCGAGGAAGGAGTCTATCTGCGGAAGACAGTTGAACGCTATCCTGTGCGGGAAAACCTTTGCCTCCGGGGAGCGCATGTTATAGAGGCTCTTTACCTGGTCCGAGAGCTCTTCCATCGCCTCTTTGCCGGCCCCGGAAACGGACTGGTAGGTGGAGACCACTACCCTCTTTATCCTGTACCTGTCGTGTATGGGTTTTAAGGCCACCACCATCTGTATCGTCGAGCAGTTGGGGTTTGCGATGATGTTCTTCTTCCCGTACCGGGCTATGGCCTCCGGG
>JACRLF010000122.1 GCA_016235365.1 Deltaproteobacteria bacterium
CACGTTCGCCGAGCCGCTCGGCTGCGTCTTGAGGGCAATGAGAAAGGCCGGTCTGACCGCCGGGGCCAACGTCCTCGTTATAGGGAGCGGGATATCCGGGCTCCTGCACATAAGGGCGGCAAAGGCGCTCGGGGCCGGCTCCATAGCCTCCACCGACATAAACGGCTTCAGGCTCGAAGCGGCGCGGAGGTCCGGGGCTGACCACTGCCTGAGGGCTGATGGCGACGTCCCCGGCGCGGTGCGGCGGCTCTTCGGCAGGCCGGCCGATATCGTCGTCATATGCGTTGCGAGCGATTCGGCCATCGAGCAGGCGATAAAGAGCGTTGACAGGGGGGGCGTGATAGTGTTTTTCGCCCCGAAGGAGCCGGGCGCCACGTTCCCGATGCCGCTATTCGACCTCTGGAGGGATAATATAACGATAGTCAACCCCTACGCCTCTCCGCCGATGGAGACGCAGACGGCGCTCGACCTTTTAGGGGCCGGGAGGGTGAAGGTGGGGGACTTGATTACCCACAGGCTCTCCCTCGACGACGCGGCGGAGGGGTTCAGGCTGGTGAGCGAGGCGAAGGAGTCGATAAAGGTCATTATCGAGCCGCAGAGATAGGGTTGGCGGGGCCATAGGGCCATAGGATGCGCTGAGGAACGAAGCGCATCGTTCGAGTCATTCATCGGCATGAATGCAAAATTCCCCTGAATATCCACATATGGCTGGGTAAATGCCCAACCGGGTGGGTTGTGCCCACCATGTACAGGAGTGAATAGCGGATATTTTGGTGGGCGGAACCCACCCTACTATACTGGAGCACGGTAGGTTGGGTTGCGTTTTTCAACCCAACGATTTGCCGGAAGGATTGTTGGGTTACGCTCCGCTAACCCAACCTACACAACTTTGCCCACCATGTACAGGAGTGAATAGCGGATATTTTGGTGGGTGGAACCCACCCTACTATACTGGAGCACAACGGTGAAAAAGATAGGTCTGGTCATAAAGGCGAGCAACCCCGCCGCCGTGGCCCTCGGACGCGAGATAGCGGCATGGGCCGGCAAAAGGGGAGGGGAGGTCTTCTGCGACGAGGCCCTTGCTGGCAGGATAGAGCCGGCTACCCCAGTCAGGCCGGAGGACATACCCGCCTCCATCGACACGATGGTGGTGCTGGGCGGCGACGGCACGATGCTCTACGCCGCAAGGCTGATAGACGGCAGGAAGGTGCCGATGCTCGGGGTCAACATGGGCGGGCTCGGGTTCCTGACAGCGGTCACCGTAAAGGAGGTATTCCATCTCCTCGATAGGGTATTCAGCGGCGAGTGCGCGGTCGAGGAGAGGATGATGCTCTCGGTGTCGCTCGCCAGGGGAGGCCGCGAGATAGCGAGGCACAGGGTCTTGAACGACGCCGTGGTAAAGGGCTCGACCGGCAGGCTCCTCAGGATGGAGACGCGCATCAACATGGAGTACGTGACGACCTACAGGGCGGACGGACTCATAGTGGCCACCCCCACTGGGTCCACGGCTTACTCGCTTTCGGCCGCGGGCCCGATCCTCTACCCGACGATACATTCGATAATAGTGGCTCCGATATGCCCGTTCAACCTGACGAACAGGCCGGTCGTGATACCGGACTGGATGACCGTGGACGTGACAATAAGCGCGGACCAATCCAACGCGGAGCTGATACTCGACGGGCAGGTCGATATGCCGCTTGAGGGCGGCGACATCATAAAGATAAAGAGGGCGCAGGAGAGCGCCTATCTGATAAAGTACGAGGGCAAGAGCTACTTCGACATATTGAGGGAGAGGCTCATGTGGGAGGTAAAGGCTTGAGGCCCGCCCGGCGGCAATCCTGCCGTGGGCTTCGATGCGCTAACATGTCAGGGAAGGCCCCCGCTTCCCCCGTAAGCCATGCTGCTTGAGCTGAACATAAAAGACTTCGCCATAATCGACAGCCTCTCGATCACGTTCGGGCCGGGGCTGAACATATTTACGGGCGCGACCGGCGCGGGGAAGTCCATAATAATGGACGCCCTCTCCCTCATACTCGGGGACAGGGCTTCAAACGACGTCATCAGGTCGTCGATGGAGGAGGCGCAGGTCGAGGCCATGTTCGACGTATCCTCCTGCCCGGCCGTTATCGACGCGCTTAAGTCCTGCGGCATGGATTGCGCGGGGGAGCTCGTTATAAAGCGCGTCATACAGAGGGCGGGGAAGAACAGGGTCTACATAAACGGCGGCCTCGCCACACTTTCCACCCTCGCCGACATAGGGGGGCGGCTGATAGACGTCTGCGGCCAGAGCGAGCACCAGACCCTTACAAGGGCGCAGGAACAGTTGGAGATGCTCGACTCCTTCGGCGCGCCCGGCGCATTGAGGAGGGAGATGAGGGAGGCGCACCAGGCCTACTCTTCCGTGAAAAGGGAGCTTGATTCCCTAATCGAGCAATCCAAGACCTCCCGGGAGCGCAAAGACCTCTTGAGCTTCCAGCTCAAGGAGATATCGGACGCCGACCCGCTCCCCGGGGAGGACGTCGAGCTCAAGGTTGAGAAGGAGAGGCTCCAGAACGCGGAGAAGATAAAGGGCGCCGTTGCCGGGGCCGAGGCCGTCATATATTCGGATTCGGGTTCCGCCGCGGAGCGGCTCGGGGCCGCGGTAAAGGCGCTCCGAGAGATATCGGCCTACGACCAGAGGATAGCAAAGACCGTTGAGGCGCTTGAATCGAGCCTCTTCGCCGTGGAGGACGCGGCCTCGTTCCTGCGCGGATATTCCGAATCCGCCGAGGCCGACCCCGACGGGCTTGAGAGGGCGGCCGCGAGGTTTGATCTCCTGGGCAGGCTTAAAAAGAAGTACGGGCCTACCCTTGAAGATGTAATAGAGAGGAAGAGGTCCATAGAGAAGGAGCTCTCCGGGGTGGAGGACATCGAGGAAAGGATCAAGGGGTTGTCCTCCGAGTTCGCAAGGGCGCAATCCAAGGCCATAGAGGCCGCCCGATCCCTCACCCTGGCGAGAAAAAAGAGCGCGGCCGTGCTTGAAAAAGAGATAGAGGCCGAACTCTCCGGCCTCGGCATGAAGGGCGCGGCATTTGAGGTCTCTATCGAAACCGACGCCGGGGCCTTCAACGAGCGCGGCTCAGACAGGGTAGGCTTCCTGATTTCCCCAAACCCCGGAGAGGAGATAAAGCCCCTTGCCAGGATAGCGTCCGGCGGGGAGCTCTCCAGGATAATGCTCGCAATAAAGAGGGTGTCCAGGGCCGGGAGGGTGCCGACCCTCGTCTTTGACGAGATAGACGCCGGGGTGGGCGGGGCCGTGGCCCAGGTCATGGGGCTCAAGCTCAAGGAGGTGGCAGGGGCCAACCAGGTCATCTGCATCACGCATATGCCGCAGATAGCGGCGTTCGCGGACACTCACTTCTCGGTGTCCAAGGGCGCGCGGGACAACAGGACCGTGACCGCCGTTACGGAGCTAAAAGGGGATGAGCGGGTCGGGGAGCTATCCGCTATGCTCGGCGGCCTGTCCGTGACCGAGACGACCATCAGGCACGCCGGCGAGCTTATCGCGGCCGCCGGAGACCTTGCGTCAAAGAAAAAGCCGGCCGGCAACAGGCAAGGACGCCGCCACGGATGAACATGCATAGCGAGCGCGAGGCCCGCGAGCATTGCCGCGGGATCAAGCGAGCGAATAGAAATGATACTCCCCTATATGTCGAAGATCCCCTGCGGCTTGCCGCGGGGGCTTCAACCTGAGATTCAGCCGGCGGGCGCGCGCGGAGGATAGTTGGTAAGGAAAGCGGTACTTAACGACGCGGAGTCCATATACTCCCTCATAGAGTACTTCGCGAAAAAGGGCGGCATGCTCCACAGGCCCCTTGCCGATATATACGACAGCCTCAGGGACTTCTTTGTCTACGAAGAGGACGGCCGCGTGACCGGCACGTGCGCCCTCCACATAAGCGGCCCGGATATGGGCGAGATAAGGTCGCTCGCGGTCTCTGAGGACCGCAGAGGGAGGGGCATAGGCAGGAAACTCGTCACCGCCTGCCTTGACGAGGCGCGCTCCATAGGGCTTAAAAGCGTCTTCGCGCTGACGTACCAGGTCGGCTTTTTCCACAGGCTCGGCTTCAGGGGTATAAAAAAGGAAGTGCTTCCAAGCAAGATCTGGAGCGACTGCGTCAAATGCGTCAAGTTCCCGAACTGCGACGAGAACGCGGTCATCGTGGACCTGCAATGAGCCCTCCGGGCGCTCAAAGACGGATGGCGGGGGAGAGGGACGCGGTTTTAAAAAGAGATATAATTAGCAGGATGCGGAAAAACTCAAAATAGAACAGGTTGCTCAAAAAGTTACAGATGCGAGGAGTCGAGAAAGTGAGGAATGAGGCGTACTTTGTCCGTACGCCGCAGTGACGAACGCCGAGACGACAAAGCAGATGCGACTTTTTCAGCGACTTGTTAGGGTAATGGCATGAAAGACGATACATTGAAAATGGCCGGAGCCGACGAGGCCGTGGATGAGATCAAGAGGCTCGTCTCGGGCAGGGTGGACGCCTACGAGATATTCTTCTCCTGCGATTCAGGCTTCAGCGTGGAGGCGAAGGACGGTTCGGTTGAGAGCCTCAAGGTCAGGTCGAACTCCGGGGTGGGCTTACGGACCATATCGGGCGACAGGCAGGGCTTCGGGTTCTCGAACGTATTTACCGGGGAGAGCCTCAAAGGGCTCGTTGAGAGCGTCCTTTCCGGAAGCAGCGCGGTATCGCCGGATAAGCGCCTTAAATTCACGCCGCCCCAAAGCCCCGCTGTCACGGAGGAGTCGCTCGGCCTCTTTGACGACACCTTCCACACCTTCCCGGAAGAGGGCAAGATAGAGGCCGCGCTCAGGATAGAAGAGGGGGCCAGGGGGTGTGATGAGAGGGTCAGGAGGGTGAGGAGGGCCACCTATTCCGAATCCGAGGTCGCAACGCGCGTAGTGAACTCCAACGGGGTCGATTTAAAGGGCCGCGCCACATACTATTCCGGGAGCGTTACCGCCGTCGCCGAAGAGGGCGGGGAGTCGCAGATGGGCTGGGAGATGGACACCTCCCACAAAAGGGGGGCGATAGACCCTGAGAAGATAGGCAGGGACGGCGGCAGAAACGCGCTGAGGATGCTCGGCGCCCGGAAGATAAAGACGGTCAAGTGCCCGGCGGTCATAGAGAACACCGTCGTATGCGAGCTGATCGAGTCCCTGGCCGGGTCTTTCCTCGGGGACAACGTCCTCAAGGGCAAATCGATGTTTATAGGCAAGGCCGGCAGGAAGGTGGCCTCCAAAGTCCTTGACGTAGGGGACGACGGCGTGCTTCCCGGCGGCTGGGCCGCGTCGGTCTTTGACGGCGAGGGCGCGCTCAGGCAAAAGACCCCGCTCCTCACCGAAGGCGTCTGCATGGGGTTCCTCTACGACACGTACTGGGCCGAGAGGGCGGGGGCTGCCTCGACCGGCAATGCCGCGCGGTCGAACTACAAGGGGTTCCCGACGGTCGGCGCGTCGAACCTCTATATAGGGAAGGGCGCGAAGACCCTTGATGAGCTCTTCAAGGAGATAGGCAGGGGGCTCTTCATAACGGAGCTGATGGGGGTTCACACCATAAACACCATAAGCGGCGATTTCTCTCTCGGCGCTTCGGGCTCATGGATAGAGGGCGGCGGGGTGGCGTATCCCGTCAGGGGCATGGCCATCTCAGGGAACCTCCTCGGCCTCTTTGAAAAGACCGTATGCTGCGCGAAGGACCTGCGCTTCATCGGGTCTATCGGCGCCCCGAGCCTCATGGTCGAGGAGATAGAGGTTAGCGGCGCATAAGGTACGGAGCCGGGTATGAAAGACAAAAATTTCGAGCAGGTACTGTCGCGAAACCCGCTCTTCAGCGGCCTTGAGGAGTTCTATATCAAGGACCTTGCGGCAAGGGGCGAGGTGAAGAGCTGGTCGGAGGGCTCCCAGGTGATCGTGGAGGGGGAGGCCGGGGAGGAGGTCTACTTCATAATCTCTGGCAAGGTCAAGGTCACGCTCTACGGCGAGGAGGGCAGGGAGATAGTGTTGGCGTCGCTTAAAGAGGGCGATGTCTTTGGCGAGATGTCGATAATAGACGACAAGCCGAGGTCCGCCAACGTCGAGGCGGTAACGGCCCTTGAGTGCCTCGTGATAAACAAGACCGCCTTCCTGGATTATCTCGCAAGGCACCACAGGGTATACGGGAGGCTGTTCGCCTACCTCACCGGACGGTTGAGGGAGGCTACGAGGAAGATAGGCGGGCTTGCGCTCCTGGACGTGTGCGGCAGGATAGCCCATACGCTCATAGGCATGTCCAGGGCGGGCGAGGAGGAAAAGGTCGTCTCCATAGAGAGGCCGACCCACGAGGAGCTTGCCGCCATGATCGGGTCGTCGCGCGAGGTGGTGAGCCGGGCCTTGAAGAAGATGACGCAGGAGGGCTATATAAAGATAGAAAAAGACAGGATATTCCTCTATATGCAGTGACGGCTGGTCCCCGAACCAGGCGGATGCCCGGCAAAGCCGCGGATACCCATGCCTTACGCGCGGTTACGGTTGCGCCCCTACTCGCGCTTTAAACCCCGTGGGGTTTAAGAACGCAAAAGACTAAAAGCCTTGACACAATTGCCGCTTTGTGTTATGCAAGACCATCCCTTTAAGAGCCTGCCATAAGATTTTTTCAGGTTCTTTTTGTCCGTAGAAGTCCATTGCGGATTAAACCCCGGATTCTGAACATCAGATTTGATTTTAGCGGGTTGAGGAAAAAGTCCCCAAAGTTGTCATTTTATCAGCTCTGAAATTCTTCGCGGAGTTTATCCTGAGCGAAAAACCAAGATTCTTCGCGGAGCCTGTCCTGAGCGGAAGAACGAGATTCTTCGCTACGCTCAGAATGACATAGCGAAGGGCTCAGAATGACAGGATAAAATAGTCTTTCCGCATCCTGTTGGAAAATCCCATTAGGGAGCGCCGGTATGCGAAAACGGTACTATACGCTCTATGTAATGACGAACGACGCCTCGAAGTCCGCCCAGTTGAAGATACCGGCGGGGCTCTTGAAGGCGGCTGGCGTTGCCGTTGCGGTCTGTCTTCTTGCCGCGGGCGTCATCATCTTCGATTACATGAGGCTCAAGGCGTCCGACACCGAGCTCTACGCGCTTAAGAAGGAGAACACCTCGCAGAAGATCGCTCTCCAGGGGCTTACCGGGAAGATAAAGGAGATCGAGGCGGAGATATCCAAGCTCAACGTCTTTGACAGGAAGCTGAGGATAATAGCCAACATAGAAGAGCCGAAAGGCCCTAAAACAGCCGCGCAGATAAACGGCATCGGCGGTGGAGAGACCCCTGAGGACGCGGACGGCGGCGCATTATCCGCAAAGAAGAACGAGCTCGTAAAGAGCCTCGATGCGGACCTGAAAGGGCTTGAACAGAGGGCCAGGTCCCAGGAGTCGAGCTTCACCGAACTCCAGGAAACGCTCCTTAAGCGCTCTTTCCTGCTCGTGTCCACCCCTTCGATATGGCCCGCGCACGGCTGGGTGACCTCGGTCTATGGTGAGAGGATATCCCCCTTTACCGGGCTGCCGCAGATGCACAAGGGCCTTGACATAGCCAACCGCGCCGGAACTCCGGTGGTCGCCCCGGCGGACGGGGTCGTAGTCAAGGTGGGGGTCGACCCCTACCTCGGCAAGCTTGTCACCATATCCCACGGCTACGGGTTCAAGACCACGTACGGGCACCTCTCGGAGACGTTTGTCAGGGTCGGACAGAAGGTGAAGAGGGGGACGAAGATAGCCGCCATCGGGGATACGGGTCGCTCAACAGGCGCTCACCTCCATTATGAGGTATCCATGAACGGCGCAGCCGTGAACCCGGACAAGTATATATTAAATTAAGGCTTTCCATTCACGCACCCGGCCCCGCGATAAAACGCGGGGTTTTTTGTTTTTGACTTCTTTAGCGCCATGAAACCCCTGAGTTTTGAGCCTGGGAGGTTTCATTCCACAGCAGTATCCATTTGCGAACTTTCGTTAAGATAAAAAATGGAAAAAGCCGTGTTTTTGTGTTAGGATATTTTTTTAAAAGAGGCATTTTCCAAATACGTTAAAGGTGATGGATACATATCCTAATCGGTGAGACATGTTAAACAGTCTGCTTAAGAAGGTTTTCGGGTCCAAGAACGAGCGCGAGTTGAAGCGCATAACGCCTCTGGTGGAGCGGATAAACTCCTTTGAGCCGAAGATGAAGTCGTTGAGCGGCGAGGGGTTCAAGGAGCTTACCGCCCGTCTTAAAGAGGACCTTGCGTCCGGCAAGACGCTTGACGACCTTCTGCCGGAGGCGTTCGCCGCCGTAAGGGAAGCGGCCTCCAGGAAGCTTCGGATGCGCCACTACGACGTCCAGCTCATAGGCGGGATAGCCCTGCACGAGGGCAGGATAGCAGAGATGAAGACCGGCTAGGGCAAGACCCTCGTGGCCACGCTTCCACTGTA
>JACRLF010000123.1 GCA_016235365.1 Deltaproteobacteria bacterium
CATAGGCATACTCGGGGCGGTGCTCGGGCTGATACACGTCATGGAGAACCTCGCCGACCCGTCCAAGCTCGGGGCCGGCATCGCGGTCGCCTTCGTGGCCACCGTCTACGGGGTCGGCTCGGCCAACCTCCTGTGGCTCCCCATCGCCGGCAAGATGAAGTTCAAGATCAAGGAAGAGTCGCTGATGAAGGAGATGATAGTGGAGGGGCTCATATCCCTGTCCGAGGGCGAGAACCCGAGAAGGGTGGAGGAGAAGCTCGGCGGCTTCCTGAGGGAGTCCGAGAAAAAGAAACAGCAGAAAAGCTCGTAGCGTTGTTGGGGCTTGAATACAGCCCAGGAGAAACGGATGGCAAAGAAGAAAAAGCACGAAGAACATGAGAACCATGAAAGGTGGCTCGTCTCTTACGCGGACTTCATAACCCTGCTCTTCGCCTTTTTTACGTCCATGTACGCCATCTCCACCGCCAACGAGGGCAAGTTCAGGGCCATGAGCCAATCCCTCCACACCGCGTTCAGCGAGAGCATCTTCACGACCTCCGGGCAGCAGGGCGGCGGGTCGAGCTTCATCCGGGATATGAAGCCCACCATGCTGAGCGAAAGCGACATCTACACGAACAAGTTCCGGAAGCTCAGCGACGCCCTGAAAGAGATCCAGAAGGAAGGCAGGCTCACCCTGCTCCTTGAGGAGCAGAAGCTGACCATAAGGATATCCGAGGGCATCCTCTTCGAGCCCTCGAGCGACGAGTTCATCAAGGACGGCCTGCCGGTGCTTGATGAAATAGCCAAGATACTCAAGGACATGCCGAACAGCGTCAAGATAGAGGGGCATACCGACAATATCCCCACGAACACCGAGAGGTTCCCGTCCAACTGGGACTTATCCAGCGCCAGGGCGGTAAAGATACTGAAGCACTTCATAAGCGCGCACAGGTACGACCCGGTGAAGCTGTCCGCTACCGGCTACGGGGAGTACCGCCCCATAACCTCCAACGACACCCCGGAGGGCAGGGCCAGGAACAGGAGGGTCGATATACTGGTCATAAACGAAAATAATTACAAGGGGGAGTAGCGAGGCCCCGTGAAACCCGCCTCCCCGGCCCCCGCCCTAAAACACA
This sequence comes from Deltaproteobacteria bacterium, assembly GCA_016235365.1. Classification (GTDB taxonomy): domain Bacteria; phylum Desulfobacterota; class GWC2-55-46; order GWC2-55-46; family GWC2-55-46; genus JACRLF01. The sequence continues at coordinate 1,116 of JACRLF010000123.1, forward strand.
GGGGTATTCGGGACGCCGAAAGTTTGCTGAAAAACTCCGAACTCACGTCAGGCTGCTCAAAAAGTTCCAGATGCAAGGAGTCGAGGAGTGAGGAACGAGGCGTACTTGTCCTGTACGCCGCAGTGACGAACGACGATGACGACACCGCAGATGGGGCTTTTTCAGCAGCCTGATGAATAAATACTAAAGTTTTGTCCATCGGAGGCCGAAAAAAGAAATGGACGGTAATTCCCAGTGTTGAGGAGGCTTTCATGGAAATTAAAAAGGATGTCGACTCCAAAGAGGTGCTCCAGCTCGTTACATTCAGGCTCGGCAGTGAAGAGTTTTCGATGGACATATTGAAGGTGCAGGAGATTATAAGGCACATGGACCTGACAAGGGTGCCGAGGACCCCGGACTTCGTGGACGGCGTGATCAATCTGAGGGGCAGGGTGATACCGGTCATCGACCTGAGGAAGAGGTTCGGCATGTCCGCGGATGAGAAGACGAACGAGACAAGGATCATAGTGGCCGACGTCGACAACAGCATCGTGGGGCTCAAGGTCGACGCCGTATCCGAGGTATTGAGGCTTCCGGCCGATACCGTCGAGCCGCCCCCGTTATTGGTAAAGGGCGCTGAGTCGGATTATATAAAAGGCGTTGGAAAATTGGAAGGCCGCCTCATAATACTGCTCGACATAGGCAAGATACTGAGCAAGACGGAGAAAGATGTGCTCGTCGGCACCCTGAACGCCGCATAATTTCGTACAAATAAGAGGCAAAATGGGATTCAGACTGCAGTCCGTAAAGTCAAGGCTTTTCGGCAGCTACATATTCCTCATACTATTGTTCTTCATACAGCTCCCCCTGACGTACATGCTCGTGGGCGGCATGAGCAAGAAATATTCGCAGGTGGTGGACGTCTCTCTGCGCGAGAGGGCCATAGAGCTGAACTACATCCTCAACCGCCATATCCTGAACGGCGAAGAGGAGCTTAAAGAGGTCTTCCATAAAAAGAGGCAGGAGTTCGGCAAGGCCATCGACGAGTTGAAGACCGGCTCCAACGGAGGAGGGGCGATAACGGACGGCAAGGCCCTCGTTGAATACGATAAGGTCAAACAGAGCTGGGAAGCGATGCGCGATTCTCTCGATAAGGCGATGGAGAGCGGGGGCAACCTTACCACGACGGTAGCGAAGGTGGAGGGCTCCACATTCCCGATGGTAGAGAAGCTAAACGGGGTCGTGCAGGGGTACGTCGCCCTTAAAAACCCGTCTTACAGCAGGAATATCGACATGGCCGGGCTCCAGAGGATGAGGACCGTAAAGATGTCCTATCTGATGGAGCGCTACGCGAGGTCCAACTCCGACCGCGATAAGATATCCTCGGATATCAAGGCTACGATAAAGGATTTCGACGATACGTTGAGCGCGCTCAGGTCCGGCTCGTCCGCGCTCGGACTCAAGGCGCCGGCCGGCAGGGACCTGAGCGCAAGGCTCAAGGAAGCGGATGACCTGTGGGCCGCGAGGAAGGGCCTCATGCTGCGCGTTATGAAGGACAAGGACGCCTTCAATGGCCATCTCACCGACCTTATGGAGGTCAAGGCGCCGGCCGTAATCGCCGCCGTGGACGCCCTCAAGGGGCGGATTACCGCGGGGGCCGGGGATTCCGCCAGAAATGGCTTGATGGTAATGGCCATAACGGTATTCGTATCGGCGGCCTTAGCGGTCGTATTCATGTGGGTCATAAATAAGCAGATACTGAAGCCGCTTGACAGGATAAGATCGACCGTAGAGGAGTTCGCCGGCGGGGACCTGACGAAGAGGGCCGGCGTCAAGGTATCGGTATTAGGCCGGGAGATAGACGATGAGATTACGGAGCTGAGCAAGAGCGTGGATTTGATGGCGTCGCAGATGTCCACGGTGATAGCGGGTATAACCGATTCATCCGGCCTTCTCGCCTCAGCCGCGGAGCAGCTCTCGGCGTCGTCCGCGCAGATAGCCGAAGGCGCCGACAGGCAGTCCAACCAGACCACCCAGGTGGCTACCGCCATGGAGGAGATGAACGCCACCGTGCTGGAGGTTGCAAGGAATTCGCAGACCGTGTCGGAGTCCGCCAGGCAGGCCCAGGAGACGGCCGGCAACGGCGGCAAGGTGATATCCCAGGCCGTCTCCGCCATGAAGGAGGTCGCGGAGTCGACCTCGGTCACGGCGGAGACCATAAAGAGGCTCGGTAAAAGCTCGGAGGATATCGGCGCGATAGTGTCCGTCATAAACGACATCGCCGACCAGACCAACCTCCTCGCGCTCAACGCCGCGATAGAGGCTGCCAGGGCCGGGGAGCAGGGCAGGGGTTTTGCGGTCGTGGCCGACGAGGTGAGGAAGCTCGCCGAAAGGACGACGAGGGCCACCAAGGAGATAAGCGGAATGATCAACTCCATACAGGCGGAGACCAATAAGGCGGTCAACGAGATGGCCGACGGGACCCATAAGGTGGAAAACGGCGTGAGGCTCGCAAACGAGGCCGGCGAAGCCCTCGGCAATATAGTGAACGGGGTGCACACGGTCACGGAGATGATAGCCCAGATAGCCACGTCCGCCGAGGAGCAGAGCGCCACCACCGAAGAGATTACCCAGAACATGGAGTCCATCAAGGACGTCTCGAAGTCGAGCGTAACCGCGATAGGAGAGGCCGCCAGCGCCTCAAACGAGATGGCCCGCCTCGCCACGGAGCTTAAGGACCTTGTCTCAAAGTTCAAGGTCCTGCGCGGCGAAACCGCCGACGGCGGTAAAGGGGCGGTCTCAGGCGGCCCGGCGGCGCGTCATGGTTTGCCGTCGCATAATCGATACAATTCACTCTCGGCCTGAGGCCTTGTTTGACTCCGGATGGAGGGCCGTGCCGCATGGAAGTAATGGAAAAAATAGCCCTTGATAACGTTATCGCCAGGGCCACGGAACTGCCTGTCCTGCCCGGTACGGCTCAGAAGGTCCTCGCCATGATGGGGGACCCGGACGTATCCATAGAGAAGATAAAAAGGATCATAGGCTCGGACCCGAGCCTCGCCACGAAGATATTGAAGGTGGCGAACTCCGCGTTCTACGGCGGGTACAGGAACATCCAGAACCTCAACCAGGCGATATTGAGGCTCGGGCTCAACTCCGTCAGGAACATCGTCGTCGCCACGTCGATGAAGAACGTCTACAAGAGGTTCGGCCTCGCGGAAAGGATGTTGATGGACCAGCTTATCGGCTCGGCGCTCATTTCGTCCATAATAGCGAGGGAGGCCAGGATAGCGGACCCGGAGGATGCCTTTATCGGCGGGCTTCTCCACGACATCGGCAAGGTGGTGCTGAACAACGAATACCCGAATGAATTCGCCAGGGTCATGGAGCGGGTCTACAACGACTCGGTCCCGTTCACCGCCGCCGAGATAGAGGTCTTCGCATTCTCTCACAGGGAACTCGGCGCCCTGATAATAAAGAAGTGGGGGTTCCCGGAATCCCTCGAGCTTCTCCTCAAATACTTCGACAACCACGAGGAGCTCGCGAAGGAGAGGGTGCTCTACAACCTGGCCGTTATCATCAGACTTGCTGACATCATGTGCCAAAAAAATGGCATAGGATGGAGGAAGACCGCCGTCAACAACGTCGAATATGGCAATTTGCCGGACATTTTGAGGATAGATGGAGCCGGAATGGACGTTATCAAGATGAAGATAGAAGAGATTTTGAGCCAGTGCGTCGAGTTTTACGGCTGAAATCCCTATAATTCCCTTTTTCCGCAAAAAACTCCCCCAAATTCCCGGAAAATCAATACAAATAGGCACGCCTCTTGCAGTGCTATATAGCCATTTAAAGCAACGCGCTTGGAAGGGGTGTCATATGGATAATTCAATCATAGCGCTTTTCGTGGCCGACGTCATATTGATGGCCGGGATAATCTACGTCATTATGCGCTCGAGGGGGAAGAGCGCGGAGACGGCCGCCGACGCTCAAGCCAACGGCTCGTCCGCCGAGGCGCCACGGTTTACGCAGGTGCTCAAAGATGAGATGAACAGCCTCAGGAATATGGCGGTCGAGCTTGAGAAGAGAGAGGCGGCCATCGGGCTCTATGAGAATGACATCGAGCAGAAGAGGAAGAGGCTCGACGCCATAATCAAAAAGGCCGAGGAGGCGGCCAAAGACGTCGAGGCCGCGGGAGCGAGCCGACTCTCGGACGACGTATATCTCAAGGCAATGAAGATGATGAACAAGGGCCTGGACCCCGAAGACGTGAAAAAGAGCCTCGGCCTGCTCAACGGGGAGGCGGAGCTTGTCAGCGCGCTCAGGAATTACAGGGCCTGACAGTTTCCATGCATCCTTCGCTCATCCCCCTGCCCATGACCCGGTTTTTGCGCCGTCCCCGTGCGTTTGGAGGTATTTCCGCATGCCCCCGCGCCGCAAGACGTCCTTAATGGCCTGCCCAGCCATGAAAATGCATAGCGAGCGCATTCCCCGGCCCCAAGCTGCGGGGTCAAACGAGCGAATAGAAATAGATAATTCCTTTATGTCGAAGATTCCTCGCGGCTGGACGCGAGGAGCTTCAAAGGCATCGAGGCAAAAAATACTTGGTAGGAATAATCTTCCCGTCGCCAAAGGCGTTTTGGGGGAAGGACGGGCCGCGGGAGGAGACTGAATTGCCCGTATTTTAGGGGAAATTACGCCGTTGTACGGTTGGCACGCGTGTTGCATTATTACCCTCTCAGGTTGCTCAAAAAGTTACAGATGCAAGGAGTCGAGAAAGTGAGGCATGAGGCGTACTTGTTCTGTACGCCGCAGTGACGAACGACGATGACGACACCGCAGATGGGGCTTTTTCAGCAGCCTGACTCAGGAAAGCGAGGACGCAGGATGGACAGGTCGATATTCGTGGCGCTCTCGGGGATGGCGCTTCAGGAAAAGAGGATAGAGATACTCTCCGACAATATCGCCAACGTCAATACGGCGGGCTACAAGAAGCAGAAACCGCTATTCGAGGACTCCATGCCGGACGCAAGGGGGTTGAGGACCTTTGCCGCCGTGAGCGGCGTAGTGACCGATATGTCGCAGGGGATATCCGAGAAGACCGACAGGCGCCTTGACGTGGAGATAAGGGGGGACGGCCTCTTCGTCGTGAATACCCCGAACGGGCCGAGGTACACGCGGGACGGGAGTTTCGTCCTGGGCTCCGACGGGAGCTTAATGACCAGGCAGGGCGACACCGTGGCCGGAGACAAGGGCGTCATAAAACTGACCTCCCCGGACGTCGATATCGACCCGGACGGCAACGTCAGGAACGGCAACTTCGTCGTGGGCAAACTCAAGCTCGTCACTTTCGACGACCCCGGGCGGCTTGTACGGGAGGGCAGTTACTTTGCCGCGGCAGACCCTGGGGTCAATCCGAAGCAGGCTGGCCCCAACACCAGCCTCAACCAGGGCTATGTCGAGACATCCAACGTGAACCCTGTAAGGGCCATGACGACCATGATAGAGGCGATGAGGTCGTATGAGACCCATTCAAAGATGATACAGACGATAGACGATATTACGCGGAAGTCGATAGACGAGATAGGAAGGGCATCTTAAGCGGAGTTTGAAAAGGAGGGTATTGGCATGATAAAGGCGTTATGGACGGCTTCCACGGGCATGGAGGGGCAACAGCTTAATATAGACGTAATCGCCCACAACCTGGCCAACGTCAACACCACGGGTTTCAAAAAGAGCAGGGCCGACTACCAGGACCTGCTCTACCAGGAGATGAAGTCCGCCGGCGCCTCCTCCTCGCCGTCCACCATAGTGCCTACGGGCATACAGATAGGCCAGGGCGTGAAGCTCGTATCCACTGAGAAGGTGTTTATCCAGGGCAACTTCAAGCAGACCGACAGCGACCTCGACCTCGCCATAGAGGGCGACGGGTTTTTCCAGGTCACCAAGCCTGACGGGCAGACGGCGTACACAAGGACCGGGGAGCTGAAGCTCGACAACGACGGAAGGCTCGTAACCTCGGACGGCTACGTCCTGAGCCCGCAGATAACCATCCCGTCCGACGCGCTCACCATAACCATAAGCGCCGACGGCATAGTCTCGGTCACACAGCCCAGCCAGACGAGCACGACCGCGGTGGGCAATATCGAGCTTGCCAGGTTCATAAACCCCTCGGGGCTTCAGCCCATAGGCAAGAACCTCTACGTGACCACGACCGCCTCCGGGGACGCCACGACCGGGACCCCCGGCTCAAGCGGGCTCGGCACGATCTCCCAGGGCTTCCTTGAGATGTCCAACGTGAGCGTCGTGGAGGAGATGGTCAACATGATAGCCGCGCAGAGGGCGTACGAATTGAACTCAAAGGCGATCCAGACAACGGACGAGATGCTCCAGACCGCCAACTCGATGAAGAGGTAAAAGTTGAACATGCATAGCGAGCGTACAGCCCGCAGCTTGCTGCGGGGTCAAGCGAGTGAATCGGATATGGATACCTCCTTACATGTCGAAGATTCCCGCGGAAAAGCCGCGGGGAGCTTCAAGACGGCGATTACAATATCCCTCGCGCTCGCATACGCACTCCTCCTCTTTACAGGCGCGTACGCGGGCGAGGAGCGGATCAAAACCGAGATAACAAAGGAGATACTCGCGGCCGTGCCGTGGGCCGTCTCCGACGTGTCGGTGGACGATATAGAGCTCTACGGCTACGACCCGGCGGCCGACAGGTACGACTCCGTCAAGGTCGGCCTGCCCAGGTCCGCGAGCTACATCGGCAAGCTGACCGTTTCCGTAAGCCTGCTTTCAAAGGGCAGGGAGGTCAAGACCGTCATGGCGAGCGCGACGGTCAGGGCGTTTAAAGATATAGTCGTCGCGGTAAACCCCATCAGGATGGGGCAGAAGATAGAAAAGGATGACTTGAGGCTCCAGAGGATGGAGGCGCGGGATATGTTCGGCGCGCTCGACTCTATTGATGAGGCGGCCGGCATGATCGCCAAACGGCCGATAACGGCCGGGAGCGTCGTCAAGAAGGACTATATAAAGCCGGAGGCCTTGATAAGGCGCGGTGACAGGGTCTCCGTGCTGATAAGCAACAACAGGATGAAGATCAAGACGGCGGCCACGGCCGTTGAGGACGGATATAACGACAAGACTATCACGGCGCGCACGGCCTCGGGCAAAGAGGTGAGCGGAAAGGTCGTGGGCCCGGGAGAGATACTCGTCGGGTTCTGACGGGGCCGGAGGCAAGGACGGTGTATATGAAAAGACATTCGGCATTGACGGCGGCGGCGGCGCTCATCCTGCTCGGCGGGTGCGCCTCCACGCCGGAGCCAAAGAAGATAGACGTCTCTACCATACCGGTGAAGAACAGCAACGTCCCCGCAACCGCCGGGTCGCTCTGGCCGGGGGAGACCTCAAGGAACGTGCTCTTCCAGGACCTGAGGGCAAGGAACGTCGGGGACATAGTCACCATAGCGATATCCGAGAAGACGAGCGCCGTAAAGGAGGCTACCACCTCCACGTCGCGGGCGTCTTCCAACGACATAGCGATACAGAAGATGCTGGGTATGCCGCTGAGCTTCGGGGCGCGGAACTTTCTTAACCAGGGCAACCCGCTCTCCCCGGAGATTCAAAGCAGCTATGACGCCAAGTTCGACGGCTCCGGGACAACGAAGAGGTCCGGGGAGCTCAGCTCAACGATATCGGCGCGCGTCGTCGACATACTGCCGAACGGCAACCTCGTCATCGAGGGCAAGAAGGACACCCTCGTCAACAACGAGCTCCAGTACATGATAATAAGCGGGATAGCGAGGCCGGAGGACATCACGGACGCCAATACCGTGGCCTCGACGTCCCTTTCCGACGCGAGGATAGAGTATTCGGGCAAGGGTGTAGTGGCGGACGAACAGTCCCCTGGCTGGCTCAGGAGGATACTTGACAATGTGTGGCCGTTCTAACAGACTGCTGAAAAAGCCCCATCTGCGGTGTCGTCATCGTCGTTCGTCACTGCGGCGTACGGAAAAAGTACGCCTCATTCCTCACTCCTTGACTCCTTGCATCTGGAGCTTTTTGAGCAGTCTTCGAGAAATTCGGGTTTTTCAACAACCTGCCAAGGTTCTCTCGATAATCGTACTTATGGCGTCATTGCTCCTTGCCGGCCGGTGTGAGGCCGCGAGGATAAAGGACATAGCCTTTGTGGAGGGGGTAAGGCCCAACCAGCTTGTGGGATACGGGCTCGTGGTCGGGTTGAACGGCACGGGGGACAAGTCCAGCGCGACCTACACCATGCAGAGCATATCGAACATGCTCAACAGGATGGGGCTCAAGCTCGACTCGAATTCGATAAAGGTCAAGAACACGGCCTCCGTGCTCATCACCGCGGAGCTCCCGTCGTTTATAAAGCCGGGCGCAAAGATAGACGTCCTCGTATCCTCCATAGGGGACGCTACAAGCCTCCAGGGCGGCACCCTCATCTCCACCCCGCTCAAGGGCCCTGACGGCTCGGTCTACGCCGTGGCCCAGGGGGCCATAGCGCTCGCCGGCTTCAGCGCCGGAGGGCAGGGCGCGAACGTCAGCAAGAACCACCAGACCGCCGGCAAGATAACCGACGGGGCGCTGATAGAGAAGGAGGTCCCGCTGAATCTGGCCGGCAGGGACGATTTCTTCATATCGCTCCGGAGCCCGGACTTCACCACCGCCGAGAGGATGGCCGCCGCGATAAACGACTCGTTGAAGGTAGACGTCGCCCACGCCGTTGACGCAGGCATGGTCATGGTAAAGGTCCCGGAAGAGCGCAGGAAGGGCATGGTCGAGTACATAGCGAGCATAGAGACGCTTGACGTCAAGCCCGACAACGTTACGAAGGTCGTGATAAACGAACGAACGGGGACCGTGGTTATAGGGGAGAACGTCAGGCTCTCCACCGTGGCCATATCCCACGGCGACATAAGCATAGAGATAAAGACCCAGTACTACATATCTCAGCCGCCCCCGCTTTCGCTCAAGGGAGAGACCGTCGTGGTGCCGGTTGAAAAGGCGACGGTGAAGGAGGAGAAGTCGAGGCTTATACTCCTTCCTGAGACCGTGACGCTCGGCGAGGTGGTAAGGGCGCTCAACCTCGTGGGGGTCACCCCGAGGGACCTGGTGGCGATCCTTCAGGCGATAAAGGCGGCGGGGGCTCTCCAGGCGGAACTCGAGATAATATGACGCGCGCATAAGGCGCGCGAAAGAGGTGCGGATATGGGAGCGAATCTGACGGAAGATAAGCCGGCGATCCAGAGGTCGCGGGAAATACCCGTAGAGTGCAGGAGGTACATCTCCCACCATGTCAGGAACGGGCTTTTGAGCATCATGGGCCTTGCGATGAAGATAAAGGACGACCCGGTCGCCATAAAGGAGCTTCAATGCCATATCAAGCACATAGCCTGTGACCTGGAGAAGGTGGGGCTGTAGCAACGCAGGGAAGGGAGCCACCATGATAGACATAAATTCGCTCGGCTCGGCATCTATGATGCCCGGCGCGGCGGCCAACACGAAAGATACACCTGAGGCGGTGAAAAAGGCGCTTGTTGAGTTCGAGGCGCTCTTCATTAACCAGATGCTCAAGACTATGCGAGAATCTATTGAAAAATCGAGTCTTTTTCATGGCGGCCCCGGTGAGGAGATATATAGTTCGATGTTCGATATGGAGCTCTCCAGGCTCATGGCGAACGCCGGAGGGATAGGCCTTGAGAAGACCTTCATGAAACAGATGTTGAAGGAGTACCAGGTAGACCCTGACAAGGCGTCCGATGCGCCGCATGGCCCGGAGAAGACCGCGCGCAGGGAAGCGCGCCAGGATGCCGGAGAAGAGAGGCGTCCGAACGCGGATAACGGCTCTATCATCGGAAGGCTTTCAAGATTTCCGCTCCTGGGCAGGATAAGCTCGTACTTCGGCGATAGAAAAGACCCATTAACCGGAGACGACAAGTTCCATCACGGGCTCGATATAGCGGCGGCCGAGGGCAGCCCGGTCTATCCGGCGGCCCCTGGCAGGGTCATCTTCAGCGGGAAAAAGGACGGGTACGGCAACGTAGTGGAGGTCCTGCACGAAAACGGCGTAATAACGAAGTACGGGCATAATGAAAGAAACCTTGTGAAAGAGGGGGATACCGTGGACCCCGCAAAACCGATCGCATATGTCGGGTCTACCGGCAGGTCTACGGGGCCGCACCTCCACTTCGAGGTCATAATGGACGGCAGGGCAATAGACCCGGGACAATTGTTATACGGCTGAGGGCGCGTTTTCCCGTCAGAACCGGCGTAAAACTCTATAAGGGGGATAAAGAGCCGAAATTACAGACATTACAGTTGTGGTGTACCGGGGCATAGACCACTATATTTATGGGTCGGGTTAAAGTTTTAGCGTGTCAGGCCGATATTAGAAGTATGAGAAGGCATATTATGGCCTGATTTTAGGAGGATCCATGAAAGTAGGCGGAAAAAAACCCGGTGTAAGCTCGAATACTTACGTAAAAAAGGCCGGCGCAGCGGCTGAACACGCCAAGCAGACCGAAGCGGGCAGGAAGGCAAGCGAAGGGGACAATGTAGATATCTCCACAAGGGCAAAGGCGTTGACCAGCGCGAAGAAGATGCTCGACGACATGCCGGACGTAAGGGGCGAGCTTGTAGTAAGGCTCAAGACCGACATAGAGGGCGGCGGCTACAACGTGGACTCCGGCAAGGTCGCGGAGAAGATGATAGAGAGGGCGGTGAGGGACGCCGTCCACGTCAAGACCAGGAAATGAAATGCCTTACAGAGGAGAGGGAGAGGGTATCCCGGAAGATAAAATATATGGAAATCCAGCAACTTATCGAGCATCTCAAGAAAGAGATATCGGTCTACAAGGAGTTCATAGCGGTCCTCCATAACGAGACGGAGAACGTTGTGGCCAGGGACTATAAGAACCTCTATGATACCATATGCGGGAAAGAGCATCTCCTTGCGCGCATAGGGTCTCTTGGCAGGGAGAGGCGCGAGCTTATGAGCGCCGCGGCCAGGGCCAACGGTCTTGAAGGCGGCTCCACGCTCACATCTATCATGGAAAAGGCGCAAGACCCTTTAAAGACCGAACTCAAGGGGTGCCAGGCCACCATATTTTCGCTCATCGAGTCCGTAAAGGACATAAACAAGGTCAACAGCATTGCGGTAAAGGGGTCTCTTGACAATATCAGGAAGACCCTTGGGTTCCTTAGCAGCTTCATCCCGAACGCCAACTACAAGCCTACCGGGACCTTCGATGGCATCGAGGTCAAGGGTGGGCGGCTCAACAAGGGTGCTTAAGAGATGGCTTCACTCAACTCGGTCCTCGACATAGCCAAGACGGCCCTGCTTACGACTGAAAAGGCCATCAACGTCACATCGCACAATATAGCCAACGCCAATACCCCCGGCTATACGCGTCAGGAGGCGGTGCTGGAGCCGCAGGAGCCGGTCATGTTCGGCGGGCTGATGTTCGGCACCGGGGTAAAGGTCGTCGACGTCAAGAGGTATTACCAGAACTTCCAGACAGTCCAGCTGAGGGACTCGTATTCGTCCCTGAGCGGCTACCAGTCCCTCGAGGAGCTCGTTAAGAAGCTCGAGGGCAAGTTCAACGACTTCAGCGGCTCGGGATTGAGCAGCTCGCTCAACGCCTTCTTCAACTCCATCTCGGACATCTCGAACAGCCCATCCTCTTACGGGGAGAGGTCGAACCTCCTTTCAAACGCCTCTGTCCTTGCCCAGCGGTTCAACGACATCGACAGTTCGATAAGGCTCGATTTTTCGAATATCAACAACGAGATAACGTCCAACGTATACCGGATCAACAACTACGCGTCGCAGATAGCCGACCTCAACAAGCAGATAGCGACGGTGGAGATATCCGGCACCTCCGCCAACGACCTGAGGGACCAGAGGGATGTTCTGCTCGAAGGCCTTTCCAAGATAGTGAATATAACCACGGTGGAGAACGCCACCGGCCAGGTCGACGTCTCCATCGCCGGCGGGTTCGCGCTGGTGGCGGGCTACAAGACGTTCGCCGTGGAGACGGAAGTCAACAACGACAACCCCAACGTATTGAACATAAAGAGCAGCGGCACGGTGATAAACTCCAGGATAACCGGCGGAAGCCTAAAGGGCATCCTGGACGGGGCCGGGTACTATCAGAAGGCGCACGACAAGCTCAACCTGCTGGCCGCGTCCCTGACCAAGGAGATGAACGTCCAGCACGCCGCCGGCTACGGGCTCGACGGGTCTACCGGCTTGAACTTCTTCTCCCCGCAGTCCATCTACTCGGCGCCGAGCAGCTTCAATACCGGCGGCGCGGTGATAAGCGGCAACTCGATAACCGACTTCTCTCAGCTGACCCTTGACGACTACGATGTGAGGTTTGCAAGCCCCGCGGCATATACCATAGTGAACAAGGGGACCGGGGCGGTCGTTGCAAGCGGGGCGTACACGTCCGGGTCGCCCATAACGGTGGACGGCATAAGCTTTACTATATCGGACAACTCCGGGGCCCCGGCCACGGGCGACAGCTTCACCATAAGCGTGACGAAGAACGCGGCCAGGGACTTAAGCGTGGCCATCACCGACCCCAACAAGATAGCCGCGGCGTCCACCGCCGCCGGCGTCCCCGGGGATAACACCAACGCGCTTGCCATGGTCGGGTTGAAGAATAGCCCCGCGACAAAAGGCTCCACGTTCCTCGATTATTATAACGGCATAGTCTCGGACATAGGGGTCGTGGCCAACGAGGCTTCAAGCAACGTGCAGGCGCGCAAGAGTGTCGCCGAGCAGCTCCAAACGGCCCGCGATTCGGCCTCCGGGGTATCCATGGAGGAAGAGGCCGTAAACCTGGTCAGGCTTCAGAGGGCGTATCAGGCCGCCGCCAAGGTGGTGGCCACGGTGGATCAGATGTTCGACGAGCTACTTAGCATAAGGTAGAGGTGCCGGAGATGAGGATAACACAGAACATAATATACCATACATATATCAACGACATAATGAGAAGGCAGGAGGACCTCTTCAAGCTCAACCTGCAGCTCTCCACCGGCAAGAAGCTCAACGCCCCGTCGGACGACCCGGCGCTCACCTCCAAGGTCATCAACTCGAAGGCGCTGCTCACGGACATCGAGCAGTACCAGAGGAACATCGACCTCGGGCTCGATTACCTGAGCACGGTGGAACGGACCCTCGACAGCGCCAAGGACGTGCTGAGCTCCATACAGGAGACGGCGGTCACCGAGGCCACGGGCACGGCCGACGCCGATTCGAGGAAGGGCGCGGCCCTGAATATAACCAACCTCTACAACCAGCTCGTGGACCTCGCCAACACGCACGACGCGAACCAGTACATATTCTCGGGGTACAAGACGGACACGCCGGCCTTCACCACAGCCGGAGTATACCAGGGGGACGCCAATAAGTTCGGCATAAAGATAAGCTCCGGCACCACCGTGACGATAGGGATAAACGGAGGCGAGGCATTCTCCGGCTCCGCGGGCGGCATAGACGTCTTCCAGACCATCCAGACCCTTATAAACGACCTTAACGCCAACAACGCGGCCGGGATAAAGAGCGCCATCACCGACCTCGACACGTCCTTCAAACAGATATCCAACGCGGTATCCGACATCGGCGGCAAGGTCAACTGGCTGAAGAACTCCAGGACCGAATACGATTCCAGCAAGCTCGACCTTCAGACGCAGATATCGGGCTACGAGGACGCGGATATAACAAAGGTTATCTCGGAGCTCCAGCTCGGGCAGACGGCCCTCCAGGCGGCCATGACCTCGGCCGGAAGGACCTTCAACGTCAATATCTTCGATTACCTGTAGGCGCGCGCCATATAAAACTCTAAAGGAGGCAACATGATTTCCACGACAAGCTTCAGGGAGCAGCACAAGGAGATGCTCGCAATCGCGGGGGAGATTTCAAAGGGGTTGAACGTTGAGGCACTTAAAAAGGACGCCTCCAACGTAAGGACGCTGCTTTCAAGGCTTGCGGGCAAGCTCTCGGTGCATCTCGCGATGGAGGATAACGCGCTCTATCCGGCCCTGGTCAACCACCAGGATGCGAGCGTAAGGAACATGGCGAACGGCTTCGTGAGGGAGATGGGGGGGATAAAGAAGGCATTGGACGCCTACACGCGGAAGTGGGCCACCGCAACTTTGATACAGAACGCGGCGGCGGACTTCGTCAAGGATACCAGGGAGCTATTTACGGCGCTTGCCAGGAGGATAGGGAAGGAAGATAATGAACTCTATGCCGTGATAGACAGGCTGTTTAAGAATGTGTAGGGCGGTTTGGCCGTCTTTAAAGGGACAAATTCATAGCCAGGGAGGGCGATTATGCTCGTATTGACAAGGAAGTCCGGCGAGGCCATCAGGATTGGCGACGACATAAAGATAGTCGTCGTGGACGTTAAGGAGAACCAGGTGAAGCTCGGCGTGGAGGCCCCGCTCTCAAAGGCCGTCCACAGGGAAGAGATTTATCTGAAGATACAGGAAGAAAATATCCGCGCGGCTTCGATGCCCGCTGACCTGGCCGAGGCGCTCAAGGGGATCAAGAAAAAATGAACTTACAACAGAACGTCAGGCCCCTCATCAACTTCGCAACGAGCCGTTTCGGACCGCTATCGGTAACTGAAGACAAGATAATAAACTTTGTGAACGGCATCCCGGGCTTTGAGAGGCTCAGGAGGTTCATACTGATAGACCACGACCCTGAAGGCCTCTTTAAATGGCTCCAGGCCGTGGACGACCCATCCACCGCGTTCCTGCTGACCAACCCGAACCTCTTTAAGTCCGACTACACGGCGCCGCTGCGCAAGCCCGAGATGGAATGCCTCGGCGCCAGGGACGAAAAGAGCATCGTAATATTCGTCATGGTCTGCGTCTCGACTACGGACAAGAAGATATCCCTCAACCTCAAAGGCCCGGTGGTCTTCAACGCCGCCAACATGAGGGCTATCCAGTGCATCATAGACAGGGACGACTACCTATCGCACTTCGAGGTAAAGATTTAAGGGTGCCTCCAAAAATTGCTCTTTTCCCCGATCTCTTTGTTAGTTGCGTAGGTTGGGTTAGCGGAGCGTAACCCAACAATCCTTCCGGCAAATCGTTGGGTTGAAAAACGCAACCCAACCTACTACTTTTTCTGCCGGCTGAAGGCCGGGGATGCCGAAGTCTTGATAACTATCTTTTCGCCTTCGCCATCGTTCTTTTTATAATGGTTTTGAGCTTATCGTCCTTTACCGGAGCGATCGTCCTTTCGATGAAGGCGCTCTCTTCAGGCGTTATATCCCTTTCCGGGGCGGCTTCGGACATACCGGGTTTTCCTGCCTCTGATACTTTTCCTATCCTGAACACTATGTCGGAGACCGCTGCCTCACCGAGGAAGCTGTTCAGCCGCGCCATGATGACGGGCTTCTGGTAGCTCAATTCCGTCATCCACGGGGACGACGACACGGCGCAATAAAGGACCGTGCCCAGCAGTCTTACAGGGGCGGCCCTCCTTGAGATGTTGGGGCCGACGGCCCCGGCCCAGGCCTTCTTTATCTTGTACTCCCTTATCTTGGCGGATATGCCGAGGGAGGCGAATGACGAGCCGAGGATGGCGCTTACCCGCTCCGCGGCGCGGCCTTCCCTTGAGCCGCCGTGGGTTTTTGAGGACCTGCTCCTATTTCCGCGCATACCTAAGTTCTCCGGAACGGGCTCAGGAGGCCTTTACGGTTACTGAGCCTGCCGCCTATGAGCTGGCCCAATACCGCGCCCACTGCTATAATCGGTATGAACTTAGCGCCTAAGCCTGCCATGTGCCTCAGGGCGAATATGAAAGGAATGGGCAGGTGTATGTAGAGGAACCATTTTACGGAGAATTTTTTTACCCCGGCCCTGAAATATCCGAACGGGAGGTTCAATACAAACGCGCCTAACGTAACAAGGAGCAACAGCGATACCACGTACCAGGTTGTCATACGTATTAAAATAACAAAATCGGACCGATTGTGTCAATCCGCGAATTGATTCCCCCAATAATGCCTTGACAGATGGGCTACCTATCTTATATTATTATATAATTTACTAAAAGCGGCCCGGCGGCCTGGGAGCGAAGTTTCCGGAAACAGGGCGCAAGGGCGTGATCTCCCTTTAGCGCGTCTGGAATAAGAAGGTTATATGTTAGAATCACTCTCGGAAAAATTCAGGAAGATATTGAGAGACGTCAGGGGGCAGGGCACCCTGTCGGAGTCCAATATCCAGGAGGCCCTCAAAGAGGTCAGGCTGGCGCTCCTTGAGGCGGACGTCAACTTTACGGTGGTCAAGGACTTCATCTCCTCCGTAAGGGAAAAGGCCATGGGCAAGGACGTGCTCGAGAGCCTTACCCCGGGCCAGCAGTTCACGAAGGTGGTACATGACGAACTCACCAACCTCCTCGGCGGGGAAGACGCCGGACTCGAGCTCAAGGGCAGGCCCGCGGCGATAATGCTCGTGGGGCTTCAGGGCTCAGGCAAGACCACCACGACCGCAAAGCTCGCGCTGCACCTTAAAAAGCGCGGCAGGAACCCATATATAGTCCCTGCCGACCTCTTCAGGCTGGCGGCGGTCTTACAGCTTAAAAAGCTCGCCTCCGAGGTTAAGATAGACTGCTTCGACAGCGAAGGGATGCAGAACCCCCCCGACATATGCAGGGAGGCCCTCAGGGTGGCCGGCATAAAGGGGTACGACATAATCCTTGTGGATACCGCAGGGAGGCTCCACATAGATTCCGGACTGATGGACGAGCTAAAGACCCTCAAGGATATCCTCAGGCCGAGCGAGATACTCTTTGTGGCCGACTCCATGACAGGCCAGGACGCCGTCAACACGGCCAAGGGCTTTGACGACGTTGTGGGCATAACCGGCGTGGTACTGACGAAGTTCGACGGAGACGCCAGGGGCGGGGCGGCCCTCTCGATGAGGGTCACCACCGGCAAGCCCATCAAGTTCATAGGCACCGGTGAGAAGGTCGACTGCATCGAGGTCTTCCACCCCTCAAGGCTCGCCGGCAGGATACTCGACATGGGCGACATACTGACCCTTGTCGAGAAGGCCCAGTCTACCTTCGATGAGAAGCAGGCCCAGGAGCTTCAGCAGAAGATCAAGAAGGACACATTCACCCTGGAGGACTTCAAGAACCAGCTCCAACAGATAAAAAAGCTCGGCTCCATAGAGTCGATACTCTCGATGATCCCCGGCTTCAGCGCCATGAAGCAGGCCAAAGACGTAAAGATAGACGAGAAGGAGCTCTCAAGGGTCGAGGCGATAATAAACTCGATGACCATGGAGGAGAGAACGAACCCATCCATCCTCAACGCCAGCCGCCGCCAGAGGATTGCCAGGGGGAGCGGAACAAAGGTGAGCGACGTCAATAAGCTTATAAACCAGTACCAGGACATGCGCAAGATGATGAAGAAGTTGAAGAAGGCGGGCCCCAGGGGGCTCAAGGGCCTCTTCCAGAACAGGATGTAGCACGGAGTTTGTTAAGGATGCCCTGAAAAATTCTATTGATGGGGCTTTTTTAGCGGCACCCGACTATAAAACCGTATCACGAAAGGAGATTAGATGGCTGTAAAGATCAGGTTGACCAGGCAGGGAGGAAAGAAAAAACCGTTTTACCGTATCGTCGTGGCGGATGCCGACGCCCCCAGGGACGGCAGCTTCATCGAGATGGTCGGCACTTACGACCCGATGAGCAACCCGGCACAGATAGAGCTTAAGTCCGAGAGGGTCGCGTTCTGGCTCTCACAGGGCGCCACCCCGACGGCTACCGTAAGGCAGATCATCAAGAAGGGTCAGAAGGCTGAAAAAGCGGCTTGACCCCTGCGCGCGCGGTCTTGCCAAAGGTATCGCACGAAGGTGTCTGCCGGGCGGGCCGTCGCTATGCCGGCAGCCTAAGGTGAGACTGCTCACTTAATCCGGGTCGGTGCTTGAGACCATTGAAGAACGTCGATTCAGTAGAGATAGGCCGGGTGGTGGGCGTCCACGGCATAAAGGGGGAGATAAAGGTGCTCCTTTACGGGTCCCTGCCGGAGTTCCGATGGGACTCCGTCTTTCTCGATGGCGCGGGCAAGGGGCGCTTAAGGCGCTCCTTCAGGGTGCTCAACGTGCGGGGCCACAAAAACATACTTATCTTCGCGCTCGACGGATGCAGGGACAGGGATTTTGCTGGTACGCTTGTCGGCATGGAAGTCTCTGTCCGCAGAGACGAGATCCCGGCCCCGGCGCAGGACGAGTACTACCACCATGACCTTATCGGGATGGAGGTGGCCTCCGAGGACGGCAGGCAGCTGGGCCGGATAACCGGGATAATCTCCACTGGCAGCAACGACGTATTCGAGGTCGACGGCCCCTACGGAGAGGTGCTGGTCCCGGTCATAGAGCAGACCGCCGTGACAGTAGACCTAAAGAATAAAAAGGTCGTTGTGCGGCTCCTCGATGGACTCCTGCCCGAAGAAGGGCAGGGGCGGTAGCGTCAGGCAATGGCGGGATAGATAACGAGGTGTATGGCGCGTAGGTTGACAAACAGGCGGGCGGGTCCAGACTATTATATATAGCTATAGCAGGTTGTTGAAAAACCCTCGCGTCCGTTCAGGCTGTTCAAAAAGCTCCAGGTACAAGGCGTCGAGGAGCGAGGAATGAGGCGTATTTCGTCCATACGCCGCAGTGACGAGCGACGATGACAACGCAGTAGATGGACTTTTTCAACAGCCTGATAGCGGAAAAGACGTTTAAGATGAGGTTTGACATACTGACACTGTTCCCGGATTTTTTTACTTCCCCGCTCAACCACGGCGTTATCGGGAGGGCGGTATCAAAGGGGCTTTTGACGGTCGGCATACACTGGTCATGGACTCCGTCGGCAGGCTCATCCCTGAGGTCCTCGGAGAGCCCAGTTCGCCAGAGCACGAGTCCTTCGGCGACGGCCTCCTTGAATACCCCCAGTACACGAGGCCGGAGGAGTGGAGGGGCCGGAAGGTGCCTTCAGTGCTGCTATCCGGCGACCACGCCGGCATAGAGAGGTGGCGCAGGCAGGAGTCCATAGCGCGCACGCTTGCAAGGAGGCCGGATCTCATGGAGAAGGCCGTTTTGAGCGACGAGGAGAGGGCTTTGATAGGGAAGCTGAAGACCGGCCCGCGGGACTGACGGAAGGCGGTCCGATAAATCCCCCCCTTTAGAAAAGGGGGGGTAGTTAACGGGACAGCAGTGGTATAAAACATAATCAAAAAAGCGGAGGATAGTATGGGAGCAATCCATGACGTGGAAAAGAGTTTTTTGAGGACCGACCTGCCGGAGTTTTCGCCCGGCGATACGCTGCTCGTGAGGGTCAAGATAAAGGAAGGCGAAAAGGAGAGGGTCCAGCCCTTCGAGGGGACGGTCATCAAAAAGCGCGGCAGCGGCGTAAGGGGCACCTTCACCGTCAGGAAGGTATCCTACGGCGTAGGCGTGGAGAGGATATTCCCGCTCCACTCCCCGTCCCTTGAGTCTATCAAGGTCTTGAGCAGGGGCAAGGTCAGGAGGGCGAAGCTCTACTACCTGAGGGACCTCAAGGGCAAGGCCGCGAGGATCAAGGTCAAGAGGTAGTCCCGCCGGGTCTTCTCTTTTGGCGGTTTTATGGTGATGGGCGCTCATATCAGCCCGCTCGACCGCGCCGCATGGACGGCTGGTTTGAGCGGGCTGATATGTATTCCAATATCGCTATCGTGGTCCCTTTACGATATGGATTCTTTTGAGAGAGACGCCTTTGATAGGGGCAACAGGTTCGTCGCCGGGGTGGACGAGGCCGGACGCGGCCCTCTTGCCGGGCCTGTCGTGGCCGGAGCGGTCGTCTTCGAGTTTCCCCCTCCAATTGGCCTCGGCATAAGGGACTCCAAGAAGCTTACCCCCTCAAGGCGCGCTTCGCTGGTCCTTGACATCTACAGGACCGCCGTCGCCGTCGGGGTCGGGATAGTCTGGCCCGGAGACGTGGACAGGCTGAACATCCACAGGGCGTCGCTTCTGGCGATGGAGAAGGCCGTGCGCGGCCTCGGCCCGCCGGACGGGGGGTTTAAGCCCGACTTCATCCTGATAGACGGCGCATTCCGCACTTCACTCGACATCCCGCAGCTCCCGGTAGTCTCCGGGGACTCGCTCAGCGTCTCGATAGCGGCGGCGTCCATCATAGCAAAGACGGCCCGCGACGCGATAATGGAGGCGTACCACCGGATATACCCGCATTACGGATTCCCCGGCAACAAGGGGTACCCGACAAAGGGGCACAGAGCGGCCCTCTCCACATTCGGCCCATGCCCGATACACAGGAAAAGTTTTCGTCTATCCTTGAAGCAGGATTGAGCGCGGGTTGTCACGTCTGACGGTTTGCTGAAAAACTCAAATTCACGTCAGGCCTCGGAACGGCTCTATTCCAGGAAAGGCGCTATCGTGGGTATATACAGGAAGGCTTTCGGCAGCGCGGGTGAGGACGAGGCCGAGCGGGTCTTGAGGAGGAACGGCTACACTATCGTCCTCAGGAACTACAGGTGCAGGTACGGCGAGATAGACATCATCGCGAAGGACAGGGATACGATCGTTTTCGTTGAGGTCAAGACAAGGGGAGGGGACTCCTTCGGCACCCCCAAGTGCGGCGTCGATTCGAGGAAAAAGAGGCATATCGTCCATGCGGCCCAGTCCTACCTCCAGGAAAACGGGCTCATTGACTGCCTCGTAAGGTTCGACGTGGTCAGCATAGAGCGCATAGGCGGCGCCTACGTCTGCGAGGTAGTGAAGGACGCCTTCGGTGAAGACTCATAGAGGACAATGACGGCGGACGTCCTTCCTTAACCCTCAGGACGACACACAATCAAACCGCTCTTGCCGGACAATCGAAAAAAGAGATGGACGAGATAAAGAAAAAGTCCTTATTCATCATAGACGGCAGCTCCCTTATATACAGGGCCTTCCACGCCATCCCCACCACGCTTACGAACTCAAAGGGCATGCCGACGAACGCCGTCTACGGGTTTACCCAGTCGCTCCTGAAGATAATCAAGGGATTCGCCCCCGAGTACATATGCGTGTCATTTGACGTGAAGGGGCCGTCCTTCAGGCACGAGCTCTTCGCCGAGTACAAGGCGCAGAGGCCCTCGATGCCGGACCTCCTGTCCGTTCAGATACCCTATATAAAGAGCATGGTCAGGGCCTTGAACGTGGCGGCGCTTGAAAAGGAGGGCTTTGAGGCGGACGACCTTATAGCAACCCTGGTGAAGAGGTTCTCCGGCCCCGGCGTGAAGGTCTCGATTATCACCGGGGACAAGGACATGTACCAGCTTGTCGACGAGGATACCGTCATCCTCGACTACCTGACCGCAAAGGAGTACGGGGTCAAGGAGGTCGAAGAGAAGTTCGGGGTGGGGCCGGGCAAGATAAGGGACCTGATGGCCCTTGCGGGCGACCCCGTAGACAATATCCCAGGCGTCCCCGGCGTTGGGGCAAAGACGGCCGCAAAGCTCATAAGGCAATTCCATTCGCTCGACGGGATATTCCAGAGGCCTGAGGAGGTGACTTCCGTTTCGCTCAGGGACAAGCTCATCAGGCACAGGGACCAGGCGCTCCTTTCAAGGGAGCTTGCAACGCTCCATCCCGATGTCGATATAGAGTGCACGATCGAGGGGATCAGATACAGGGGGCCTGACATGAAGGCGCTCGAGCCGCTTCTGATGGAACTCGGGTTCAAAAAGCTGTTGAGGGATATCGGGGGCGAGTCCGCCTCCAGCCCGGTTTCAACGGGCGAATGCATCCTCGTCATGACGGATGAGGGGCTCGATGAGACGATAGGGTCGCTAAAGGGTCTGGAAAGGATCGGCGTAGGCATCTCTTCCGTCGGGGAGAAGGCCACTGACGGTCTTCGCTCATTGGCCCTGGCCGCATCCGCTGACAAGGCGTATTTCATCCCCTTTTCCCCGGCCTATCCATCCGGTATGGACGGGGCCGCGGTATTAAACAGGCTCAAGAGTATTTTGGAGGACGGACGGATAGAGAAGGAGACGGACGATTCCAAGTCCCTCCACCTCCACCTGAAGAGGGCCGGGATCGCGCTCAGGGGTATAGGGATGGATACCTCGATAGCGTCATATCTCCTCGACCCTTCAAGGCCTGAGCACACGGTAGAGTCCCTCAGCTACGAACTCCTCGGCGGCTCCGTGGAGGAGGGGAGCGGGGAGGAAGACCTCGAAGCGGCTAAGATAAAAGCATGCAAAAAAACATGCAATATCCTTAAGTTATCAGAAATACTTGAAAAACGGCTTAAAGAAGAGGGCCTTGCAAAACTCTACACTGAGATAGAGCTGCCCCTATCCGAGGTGCTCGCCTCGATGGAGGAGGCCGGGATAAAGGTAGATGTCGGGCTTCTGCGGGAGCTCTCCAGAGAGGCCGAGGCAGAGCTTGCCCGGATAGAGGAGCGGATATATGCGGCGGCAGGTACGGCATTTAACATAAACTCCCCCAAGCAACTCTCCGAGGTACTCTTCGAGAAGCTCGGTTTGAGGCCCGTAAAAAGGACAAAGACCGGGTTTTCAACGGACGAGGAGGTGCTGACCCGCCTTTCAGCCGGCCATGATGTGCCTGCGCTGATTCTCAGCTACAGGCAGCTATCAAAGCTCAAATCCACCTATATGGACGCGCTCTCAGGACTGGTGGACCCGGCTACCGGCAGGGTGCATACCTCTTTCAACCAGACCGTCACGGCCACCGGGAGGCTTTCAAGCTCGAGGCCCAACATGCAGAACATACCGGTGAGGGGGGAGATGGCCGGAAGGATCCGGGAGGTCTTCGTGGCCCCCGAGGGTTTCAGCTTCCTCTGCGCCGATTATTCGCAGATAGAGCTGCGCCTCGTCGCGCATATGTCCGGGGACCAGGGGCTCATGGAATCGTTCAGGAGGGACGAGGACATCCACACCAGGACCGCCTCCGAGGTCTTCGGCATTATGCCGGAGCTCGTCACCTCCGAGATGCGCAGGCGCGCGAAGGCCATAAACTTCGGCATCATCTACGGCATGGGGCCATACGGGCTCTCAACCGAGCTCGGCATAACCGTGAACGAGGCGACGCGTTACATAGAGAGCTACTTCAGCCACTACGGCAAGGTCAAGGAGTTCATCGACGCCACGGTGGAAGAGGCCCGGCGCAGGGGCTACACCACCACCATGTTCGGCAGGCGCAGGTTCATCCCCGAGCTTAAGAGCCCTGTGGAGCAGACCGTAAGGCTCGGTCATAGGCTCGCCATAAACACCCCTATCCAGGGCACGGCCGCCGACATGATAAAGGCCGCGATGGTCGGCATACACCGGCTCTTCCAGCAAAAGAAGTTCCGGTC
Source organism: Deltaproteobacteria bacterium (assembly GCA_016235365.1). Taxonomy (GTDB): domain Bacteria; phylum Desulfobacterota; class GWC2-55-46; order GWC2-55-46; family GWC2-55-46; genus JACRLF01. Next base: position 24,499 of record JACRLF010000123.1, read on the forward strand.
GAGGATGATTCTGCAGATACACGACGAGCTGATATTCGAGACGGCGGCCCAGGAGTTCGACGAGGTAAAGGAGCTCGTCAGGGACGGGATGGAGAGGGTTTTAGAGCTTACGGTTCCGGTTAAGGTCAATATGAAATCAGGCGCCAATTGGAGGGTCGTTGAGTAGCGGGCAATAGGCAGCCCTCTCTTGAACCACGGGCCGCGACCGCCGGAAAGGGGAAAGTGACATTATCAACCGCTGAAAGCCACTGGAGTTATACCCGAAGGGGCAGTAAAAAGGACTTGACGTTGAAATCCAATAAAGATATCATTAATATAAAAAGTGTAACCACGCTCGGCTGGCTTATTTGCTGATTATACGGGTCAGGCAAGGTACTTGACATTATGAAAAAACAACTACCGAACACTCCCGGCGCTAAAAAGACCGGGGGGGCGAAACAATAAAATAAAACACAAAAAAGGCACTTATGCGCGAAGAGAAAAGACCATACACTACCGGGGAAATTGCCGGATTCTGCCATGTGACCATAAATGCGGTGAAGAAGTGGATAGTCTCCAGGAAGCTACATGCCTTCAGGACGCCG
>JACRLF010000124.1 GCA_016235365.1 Deltaproteobacteria bacterium
CCGCGAGGCTTGTGAGAAATTCTCAATCGTGGCTCTCTGGGCCATAGGGGTATCTCCTTATAGTTGGTTGCGAGCCGCTATAAAGATACCCCTTTCCTTTTACTGACACAAGATATGGTACATTACCGGCGCGGCCCCTGGGGTTGCTTTTCCGGTTTTTTCATATAGAATATGATGATATGAGATACCGCGCGCCCGATGAACCCTCCCTTGGCTTAAAACCCAAGGGTTTTCAGAACGTTAAAAATAAGCTCGTCATGCCTTTTCTTTTTTTGGGCCTTTTCACCCTTTACGCATCTTACGTCAACAAGCATAGCGAGCTGATTCCCCGCAGCTTGCTGCGGGGAGGAGCGAACGAATTACAAACGATAAATTCCTTACTTGAAAATTCTCCGCAGCTTGCCGCGGGGAATTTTAACGGAGGTGAACGTATGGCATTCACTATCGTCAGTCCCGATTTCAGGGACTCGGACGCCATCCCCAAACGTTTCAGCTGCGATAGCGAAAACTTGTCTCCGGAGATTCAATGGGACGGCGCTCCCCCGGCCACCAGGAGCTTTGTCCTCATAGTCGAAGACCCTGACGCGCCTTCGGGCACGTTCACCCACTGGGTGGTGTACGACGTGCCGCCTGACTTGAATAAGCTTCCCGGAGGCATGGGCAACAGCGCGGATATCAAGGGCGGGATAAAACAGGGCTACACCGACTTCGGGCGCAAGGGGTACGGGGGGCCGTGCCCTCCGAGGGGACACGGAGTCCACAGGTACAACTTCATATTGACGGCGCTCGATATCCCCGGGCTCGGGCTCGCTGACGGGGCTAAAAAGAGCGAAGTGGAGCGGGCCATGAAGGGGCACGTACTCGGCACAACGCGGATGACGGGGAGATACGGGAGGTAGGACGCGAGGGCGTTACGGTCAAGCGGGCGCGGCAACGCCGGAGGGCGCCCCCATGCAGGCACGCACCCGCCCCGCGCGGGCCCTACTTTATTATCTTTTCAGGGGATACGAGGTGGCGTGAGAGCTTCATCTCCCCGGAGCTCAATCCGAGGGCGAGGCCGACCAACTGGGCGAGATGGAATATTGGCATCGATATCTTCTTTGACGCCGCCTTTTCCGCCAGGCTCTGGTAATTATCGAGGTTTATATGGCAGAACGGGCATGGGGTGACAAAACAATTCGCGCCCTTGCCCTTGCCGTCAAGGAGCCTTGTCGCGGTCATCTTCGCGGCCGTCTCCTCGTCAACGAGGTCTATCTGGAAGCCGCAGCATTTGGTCTTGCCCTTGAAGTCCACGGACTCGGCGCCGAGGGCCTCGATGACCGCCTCAAGGGACCACGGCTTCATCGGGTCGTCGAAACCGAGCGCGTCCGAAGGCCTCAGGCTGTGGCAGCCGTAGAACGGGGCGGCCTTGATCCAGTTCAGCGGCTTCACCACCTGCTTTTTAAGGTTGCCTATCCCGTAATCGCCGGCGAGCACCCAGAGGAGTTGCTTTATCTTCACGTTGCCGCCGTAGCGCAGTCCCGTGCGGGCGAGTATGGCGTTGGTCTTTTCCAGCAGCTCAGGGCTGTTCCTCAAATCCCTGTTGGCGGTGTTCATCACCATCAGGCACGTGGAGCATATGGTCATGATATCGAGGCCGAGGGACTCTGCCTCGGCGAATATCCTGGCGTTGAGCGCCAGGGAGAGCGGATAGTCGTAGTCGGTCAGGAGCCCCGCGCCGCAGCAGTTCGCCTTCGGCATATCCACAAGCTCTATGCCGAGCCTCGCGGCCACGACTATCGTCGTCTCGTTAGCCTCCTTGGTTATCTCGTGCGAGGCGCATCCAGGATAGTATGCGTACCTTAAAAGAGCCACTGCCTAACCCTTCTTCCTTTCCCTGTCCTCTTTTTCAAGCCTCTCAGCCTCTTCGTATATGTCCCTCACCTCCGCGATATTTTCTATCTGCGGGAAGAGGAGCGGCTTGGGCATCTTTCCGTGCCTCTCCATCTTGAGGCCGAACGGGATCATGCCGAGGGACCTCAGGAACCCGAGCGTCCTGAACGTCATCGCCGCCTCGTCGAGCCTGCCGACCCTCTTGACCGAGTCAGCCATCGCCTCCACGTGTTTGGCCCCCGGGTTGTCGAGGACGCCCTCTTTCATGGCGCGCGAACGGAGCGACTCTATCTGCTTCAAGGGGGAGACGGACTTCGGGCAGTACTGGGTGCAGTGGACGCACCTGACGCAGTTCCACATCCCGTGCTCTTCGCTGAGCCTCTCGAGCCTCTTCCTTGAATTGCCCTCCCTCACGTCCCCCACGAGCCTCCACGCCTTTGCGAGCGCCGCGGGGCCGATGTACCGGTCGTCTATCTCAAGGGCGTTGCATTCGGAGTTGCAGCAGCCGCACATTATGCACCGCTGGCTCTTGTCTATGGCCTCCTCATCCCGCGCGGTGACCCGCGCGCCGTCGTTCTCCCGCGCCGGTACATCGCCTCTTCGTCTCGCGCGGCGAGAGGTAGGGGTAAGGTACGGGGCCACCTTCTCTATCCTCGACCAGAAGGGGTTGAAGTCCACGATAAGGTCCTTCAACGGTACGTGGTTCGAGAGCGGCTCTATTACCATGTCCCCCATCTTCGCGTATTCGGGCATCACCTGCGTGGCGCAAGAGAGCCGCGCAAAGCCGTTTATGTTCACGGCGCAGGAGCCGCATATGGAGGAACGGCATGACCTCCTGAACGAAAGGGTGGTGTCCTGCTCGTCGGCTATCTTTAAGAGGGCATCGAGTACCGACATCCCCTCCTCGACGTCGAGGGTATAGGCCTGGAAGTAGGGTTCGGCCGGCTCGCCTTCAGCCGGGTTGTACCGCTTTATCTTGAATTTTATCTTCATTGCAGATACCGTTCCGGCCTGTGGCCTCAAGCAATCAACGACGCTTCGTGTACGTGCGGCGCAAAAAACAAGACCGCCCGCCAAATCAACCGCTTGAAGCTCCCACTATGCCTAAGCCGCGCTTAATCTTAAGGGTACCTCTAAAAATTGCTCTTTTTCCCGATATCTTCGTTAGGGCGAAAATAAAAATGCTCACATATTGGCATATATGCTCCGCTTTTTATTTTCACCCCGCCTCGACCTCGGAAAAAATATCTAATTTTTAGAGACACCCTTAATATGTTCTCTCTTTCGGCTCGTACCTTGATATGTTCACGTCCTTGTAGCTTATCTTTAGCTCGGAGTCTTCCTTGCGGACTACCGTATGCTTGAGCCATTCCCTGTCGTCCCTCCTGGGGAAATCCGTCCTGTAGTGCGCCCCCCTGCTCTCTTTCCTGGCTACGGCGCCAGCCGCTATGGACTCGGCCACATCGAGCATATGCCCGAGTTCCAGAACCGCCAAAAGCTCGCTGTTGAAGTAGTCTCCCTTGTCGGAAAGTGAGACCTTCCCATACCTCTGCTTCAGCTCCCTTATCTTGGCGAGCCCGGCAATAAGCTTTTCGCTGTCACGGAATACCCCGCAGTGCTCCTCCATCACCAGGGTCATCTCCTGCCGGAGCGCCGAGGCGGTCTCGCCGTTATCCCTTCTCAATATGTCGGCTATATCGTGGGCGGAGTCCCTGAGCGCGCTGTCCGGGAACTCCGGCGCCGCGCAGGCCAGGCAGCGCCTGGCGGCGGCGGCCCCGGCCCTCCTGCCGAATACCACGGCCTCGAGAAGCGAATTGCCGCCGAGCCTGTTCGCGCCGTGGACGCTTACGCAGGCGGACTCGCCGGCCGCGTAGAGCCCCTTTATCTTGGTGGCCCCGTCGACGTCGGTCATTATACCGCCCATCGAATAATGCGCCCCGGGCCTTATCGGTATCGGCTCGGTAAGCGGGTCCACGCCCGCGAAGTTTATCGCCAGCTCCCTTATCTGCGGCAGCCTCTCGTTTATCCTGTCAGCCCCGAGGTGGCGCAGGTCCAGCAGGACGCAGCCGTTGACGCCCCTGCCCTGGTCTATCTCCGTCTTCTCGGCCCTGCTCACCACGTCACGGCTCGCAAGCTCCTTCACGGTCGGTGCGTAGTTCGCCATGAATCTCTCCCCGAGCGAGTTTAAAAGATACCCGCCCTCTCCCCTGGCCCCTTCGGTGATGAGTATGCCGGTCCTCTTGAGCGTCGTGGGGTGGAACTGGACGAACTCCATGTCCATAAGCTCCAGCCCCGCGTTCAGGGCAAGGCCCATGCCGTCCCCGGTGGAGCTCAGGGCGTTTGTCGTGGTATGAAAGACCCGGCCATACCCGCCGGTGGCTATTATGACGGCCTTTGAGTGGAGCCTGTGGAGCTTGCCGCCGCGGAGCTCTATCGCTATGATGCCCCTAACGACATTGTCCTCCACCACGAGCCTGGCCACGTGCCATTCGTCGTATATGAAGACCTCATGCTTGAGCAGCTGCTCGTACATCAGATGGAGCAGGCCGTGGCCGGTCCTGTCGGCCAGGTAGCACGTCCTTGGATACCCGGCCCCGCCGAACGGACGCTGGGCTATGTTGCCGGAGGGGTCCCTGCTGAAGACCGCGCCCATCCTCTCAAGCTCCATGATGTCGCGGGGAGCCTCTTTGCAGAGTATCTCTATGGCATCCTGGTCGCCGAGGTAGTCGCTCCCCTTTACGGTGTCGAACATGTGGTTCTCCCAGGAATCGGTATCCTTTATGGCGGCGTTTATACCGCCCTGGGCCGCCACGGAATGGCTCCTTACGGGGTAGACCTTCGATACGACGGCGACGTTGAGGCCCTCGGCGGCCGCCTCTATGGCGGCGCGCATCCCGGCGAGCCCTCCGCCCACCACTATGATATCGTGAGTAACCAGATACGCTTCTCCTTGGTCGTTGAACCTTGGGTTTTAAACTTTTTTACAGCCGCGGGGCGCCGCGAACCGAACGGCTTGCGTACAGCTTACCAATAATAATATCTTTCGTCAATTCAAGACGAACCTTGGGTAATGTACCATATCTTGTGTCAGTAAAAGGAAAGGGGTATCTTTATAGCGGCTCGCAACCAACTATAAGGAGATACCCCTATGGCCCGGAGAGCCACGATTGAGAATTTCTCACAAGCCTCGCGGATAGTCAAGGAGTTGAATATA
>JACRLF010000134.1 GCA_016235365.1 Deltaproteobacteria bacterium
GGGAATCTTCGACATGCAGGGAATTTCTATTTCTATTCGCTCGCTTGACCCCGCAGCAAGCTACGGGGAATGCGCTCGCTATGCATGTTCAAGGACGAGGACTGGAGAAAGGCAACGAGAACCACAAACGCCATAGAGAGGAGGTTCAGGGAAGTAAGGCGACGAACAAGACCGATGGGAGTATTCAGCGACAAAATCAGCATCGAAAGGATACTCTTCGCGGTATTTACCTACGACAACAAGAAACAAGGAACCGCTACCCCTTTCTCACTGACACAAAATACTTGACGTTACCGGCCGCGTCGCGTCCGGGCAACTAACCTTTGAAATAGTAATATTGAAATAGTAAGATACCGCTTCAGGGAGGGTGCTTCTTGAAGGTCAGGTTCATAATAAACCCCGCGGCAGGCCCCTTCAGGTCCAGGAGGGCGGAGAAGGTGACCGACGCCGTAAGGCGGCGGCTCGGCGGGGTAGAGGGCGTCTTCGACATAAAGGTGGCCGGAGGGAAAGAGAGCGCCGGGTCTCTGTCAAAGGAGGCCGTGGACAAGGGCTATGAGGTGGTATTCGCCTGCGGGGGGGACGGTACCGTAAACGAGGTCGCCTCCCCGCTCGTTGGAAGGGCTACGGCCCTCGGCGTCATCCCCGGCGGGTCGGGCAACGGGTTTGCCATGTCGCTTGGCATACCCCGGGACCTCGACCAGGCTGTAGGGCTTGTCAAGGAGGGCAGGGTCCGCGAGATAGACACGGGCGTCATCTGCGGCAGGTATTTTTTCTCAACGGCCGGGTGCGGGTTTGACGCCCACCTGAGCAGGAGGTACAACGAGGGCGCGTTCAGCGGGAAGTTGAGGGGGCTTGTGCCCTACTTCCCGATAGCGATGGTGGAGTTCTTCAGGTACAGGGCAGAACCGGTCGTGATAAGGACGGGCCTCGCCACCATCAAGGCCGCTCCGTTCCTCCTTACCGCGGCCAACACCGAGAGATACGGCGGCGGGGCGATTATCGCCCCCGGCGCGGTCCCGGACGACGGGCTCCTGGACGTCTGCATCATAAGCGACGCCGGGGCGTTGAACGCGCCGTCCATCGCGGCCAGGCTGTTTTCAGGCAGGATAGACAGGTTCAAGGGCTTTGAGCGCGTACGGACGGACACGGTAGAGATTTCGGGCAGGGACTCAACCGTCCTGCACGCCGACGGCGAGCCGTTTGAGTGGACAGGGGACGTCTCTATCAGCGTCCTCCCCAAGAGCCTCAAAGTCCTCGTGCCAGCTTGAGCCTCGACACTGATATCAATTCCGACGCACCATATCCCTATTCGGGTTACGTCCGTAAAGAGGCCGGAGATGAACCAAGTAGCCCTCAGGGCGACACTTATAAATATCGCCGGGAACTCCGGGCTCTTCGCTATAAAGCTCTCTGCCGGGGTGGTCTCCGGCAGCATAGCCCTTATCTCGGAGGCGCTCAACTCCCTCAACGACATCGCCGCTTCGATAGCGACCTTCGTCTGCGTGAAGATATCCGATAAAGAGGCCGACGCAGGCCACCCCTTCGGCCACGGCAGGGCCGAGCCTATCGCCGGCCTCATCGTGGCGGTGCTTGCCGGGATACTCGGCTTCGAGATCATAAGGACCTCGGTGGAGAGGATCATCTCGGGCTCGTCCCCGCGGATAACCCCGGTCACCATGCTCGTCCCGGTCGTCACCATGGCCGTAAAATGGGGCATGGGGCGCCACTTCAAGAGAGTGGGCACAACGGTAAGGAGCCCGGCGCTCCTTGCAACCGCAAAGGACTCGTTCATGGACGTGCTCGTTGCCGCCGCCGCCCTTGCAGGCATAGCGGGGGCGTGGTACGGCTACGAGTTCTTCGACCCGCTTGCGGGCCTGGTAGTAAGCCTCTGGATAATCTATACGGGGTACAGCATAGGCATCGAGAACATCGCCTATCTAATGGGGCAAGCCCCGGACCCCGTGCTGATGGATGGGATAAGGAAGGCCGCCCTTACGGTGGCCGGGGTAAAGGCGATAAATACCGCAAGGGCGCATTACGTCGGCAACTTCATACACGTCGAGATACACGTCGAGGTGGATAAGAACCTCTCCACATTCGATTCCCACGCCATAGGCAAGGGCGTGGAGAGTGCGGTCCAATCGATAAGCACGATTGAAAAGGCCTTTGTGCATATCGACCCCGTATGACGCTCCTCGGCTCCCAAGAGTGCGCTGAATAAAACCGCCATATGACCCGACAGATATTCGAGGGGCTCGACCCCGAACAGAGAGACGCCGTATTCTCAGGGGCGCGGGCCCTTCTGATAGCGGCCCCTCCGGGGAGCGGAAAGACGAGGGTGCTTATCTGCCGCTTCATGCGCCTCGTCGAGGAGGGCGCCCCGCCCTCCGGGATACTCGCGATAACGTTCACGAACAGGGCCGCGCGGGAGATAAAAGAGAGGCTATCGACCCACGGCATGGGGCAGGGCCTCGCCAACATCGGCACCTTCCACTCCATCTGCCTAAAGATGCTCAAGGCGAAAGACCCCGGACTCACCCTATACTCAAGGGAAGACCAGAGGAGGGTATTGAAGGGGCTCGGCGTAAAGGGCGTGGAGGCGGCCGCGGACCTGATAAGCGGCATAAAGAATTCGCCGCGCAACGACCTTGGCAATGAGGAGATGGCGCTCTACTCAAGATACACCGAGGCGCTCAAGGACGCGGGCGCTCTCGACTTCGACGACCTCATACCCGGGGCCGTGAAGGCGCTCGATGCCGACACTGAGGCGTTCGGTGGTATTAAGCACGTGATGGTGGACGAGTACCAGGACATCAACCCCGCGCAGAGGAGGCTGTTAAAGCTCCTATCAAGGGGCGCGTCTATCTTCGCCATAGGCGACCCGGACCAGGCGATATATTCGTTCCGCGGCGCGAGCCTCAAGGGGTTCCACGAATTCAATGACGACTACCCCGGGGCCGGGACAATGGGCCTCAGGAGAAACTACCGCTCATCCTCGAGGATAGTGGAGGCGTCCAACGCCGTCATAGGGAATAACGCCGGGAGGGCCGGGAAAGAGACCCTTGCCCTCAGCCCAGGCGGCGAGATAAGGGCTATAGAATGCGCCGACGAGGACGCCGAGGCCGCCATAGTCATAAGGGAGATAGAATCCATGATGGGCGGGCTTGCAAGCCTCACCGTGGGAGAGCAGATGGAGGGGGCGCGCTTTTCCGACTTCGCGGTCCTTTTCAGGACGAACCGCCAGGCCGCTCCCATCATCGAGGCGTTTGACAGGTCTTCGATACCGTACCACGTGGTGGCGCGTCCGGGGCCCGGGTTCGCGGACTTCATCCACCGCTTAAGGGCAATGGAGCTTACCCCCGGCGCGGAGTTGAGCGCGCTTGTAAGGGCCGAGGGCGTTGAGGCCGGGCTCGATGAGGACCTCTTGAATATCCTTGTCGACGCGGCCCGGCTCCATGACAACAGACCCATCGCCGAGTCCATCAAGGACTTCATCGAAGAGGCGGCGTTGACCGAGCCTGTTGACAACTGCGACATAAAGGCCGACAAGGTCAACCTGATGACGCTACACATGGCAAAGGGGCTTGAGTTCCGGGTGGTCTTCATCGCGGGGGTGGAAGACGGGCTGATGCCGCTCAGGCTCAAGGGCGAAGAGTGCGACGTCGAGGAGGAGAGGAGGCTCTTTTACGTCGGCATGACAAGGGCCAGGGAGAGGCTCATCCTCCTTGGCGCAAGACAAAGACGCCTCTGGGGAGAGACCAGGGACCGCGCGCCGTCACCCTTCCTCGCCGAAATGCCTGAGAGGCTCGTAAAAAAAGAACGTGTCGAGAAGAAGAAGACCAAAAGAAGGGCCGAACAAAAGGGCCTCTTCGAGTAGCCGTGTGTTTTTTGACAGGCCGCTGGAAAAACATTCTGAGAGAAACTTTTTATAAAAAGTTTTAACGTCGTACATTGAGCCATATGGTGGGCTCTTTAAGGTATGTGCTGTTTAAAAACCCAAGCGCTCAAGTACCCGCTAAGACTCTCTTCAAAAATTTTTAGTTTTCCTTGAGGGGACCCCGAATTAATGGGGTCCCCTCAAGGAAAAAACTATAAGTCTTTGAGGGGGGTCCGGGGGGAACTTTCTACAGAA
>JACRLF010000008.1 GCA_016235365.1 Deltaproteobacteria bacterium
ACTATCAGGTTGTTGAAAAAGTCCATCTACTGCGTTGTCATCGTCGCTCGTCAGTGCGGCGTATGGACAAAATACGCCTCATTCCTCGCTCCTCGACGCCTCCAACGCCAAGTGGCGTGGGTCGGGAGCTTTTTGAACATGCATAGCGAGCGTCCAGCCCGCAGCTTGGCTAGCGGGGCTAAGCGAGCGAATCGGATATAGATACTTCCTTACATGTTGAAGTTCCCCGCGGCAAGCCGCGGGGAGCTTCAACAGCCTGAACGGACGCGAGGGTTTTTCAACAACCTGCTAAATTCTCAACCGCGTACCTCGCAACCTGCTCAAACGCTATGGGGGCGGCCTGGAGATTGCTTCGTCGCGTGCGCTTCTCGCAATGGCGACTAAAGACTTTTCCGCAGCCTGCTAAAGAGCCGCCGCATGGCAGACCAGAGCTCTGCCATGCGGCGCCACGTTCTATCCGTATTGTTTGGCCGGCAACCTGCCGGCCTCGTCTAAACCCCTCAGGTGCCCCCGAAGCCCGCCACCACGGTCCCGCCCTCAACTATCACCGGGACCTGCCTCATGCCGCCGCTTGCCTTGAGCATCCTGTCCATGTTCTCAGGGGACGCCTTCACGTTGACGTATTCGACCAGGTACCCTTTTTTCGCGTATTCCTCACGGGCCGCGTTAGTGTACGGTCAGGTGTCCTTACCATAGATTATCACTTTTTCAGGCATGGATCCCTCCTTTTTTGAAAACGACGTTATGCGCCCTTTGACTTCGCACTGAGGCGTCTCGATAGATTATATCAAAAATACCTCTCCTATCAACGTATGCGCCGCCCCCCGCTGGCCCCATCGTACCATTCAGGGTCCGGCCTTTACAAGTCTTATCTTGAAGCCCCCCCGCTCGCCGATCCCTCCGTCACCTGCTCCTCAAGACCCCACACCTCCGGCACAGGCCGTTCAGCCTGCATCCGCTGCACAGGGGAGAGACCGGCCTGCAGACGTTTTGCCCGAAGGCCACGAGCAGGTCGTTCAATATTATCCAGTACCTCTTCCGGAGCTTCTTCCTCAGCGCGAACTCGGTCTCATCCGGGGTCTTTGTATCTACGAAGCCCCAGCGGTTCACTATCCTGTGGACATGGGTATCCACGCATATGCCGGGCTTGCCGTACCCCATCGTCACAACGAGGTTGGCGGTCTTCCTCCCCACGCCCTTTAGCCTGAGAAGCCCCTCCATGGTGTCGGGGACGTGGCCGCCGTGGTCCCTCTCTATCTCCCTCGATATGTCGAGTATCACCCTTGATTTGACCCTGTAAAATCCGGCGGGGTAGATCGCCCGCTCTATCTCCTTTGCGTCAAGCCCCGATATGCCAGCCGGGGTATCGGCCAGGCGAAAGAGCCTCGTGGATGCCTCCCTCGTCACATCATCCTTTGTCCTCAGGCTCACGATGCAGGAGACGAGGACCTTGAACGGGTCTTTCCCCTGTCCGGCGGCGACCTCCGTGACATAGGGGGTCTTGAACCTGCCGTACTCCTGCTTGAGTATCCTTATCGCCTTCGGTATGTCTGAAGTCCGCATGGATGGTTGCCGTGCCTCTGAAATTAAGACAGGGCGGCCCCAAAGGGGCCGCCCTGTCTGTCTATCGTCTATCTACCCTATCGGGCATATCGGGCATATCTGGCCGAGGGCCTCTTGAAAGCGCCCTGGCGCCGTATTACATCATGTCCATTCCGCCCATGCCGCCCATCCCGCCCATACCAGGGGGCATGGAGCCGGCCTTCTCTTCCCTCGGCCTCTCGGCTATCATGCACTCGGTGGTGAGCATGAGCGCGGAGATGGATGAGGCGTTCTGGAGGGCGATCCTCGAAACCTTCGTCGGGTCGATTACGCCGGCCTTTACGAGGTCCTCGTACGTCTCGGTCGCGGCGTTGAAGCCGAACGCGCCCTTGCCGTTCTTTACCTTCTCTATCACGATGGAGCCCTCAAGGCCGGCATTGGCGGCTATCTGGCGAAGAGGCTCCTCAAGCGCCCTCCTCACGAGCTTTACGCCGAACTGCTGGTCACCCTCGAGGTTGAGCTGATCGAGGGCCGCAAGCGTCCTCAGGTACGCCACTCCGCCTCCGGGGACGACCCCCTCCTCCACGGCCGCGCGCGTGGCGTGCAGCGCGTCCTCCACCCTTGCCTTCTTCTCCTTCATCTCGGTCTCGGTGGCGGCCCCGACGTTTATGACGGCCACTCCGCCGGCGAGCTTGGCGAGCCTTTCCTGGAGCTTCTCCCTGTCGTAGTCCGAGGTCGTCTCCTCTATCTGCGCCCTTATCTGCTTTACGCGGGCTTCGATGGCGTCTTTCTTCCCGGCGCCGTCGATGATGGTGGTGTTCTCCTTGTCTATGACTATCCTCTTGGCCTTGCCGAGGTCCTTAAGCTCCACCGTCTCGAGCTTTATTCCGAGCTCTTCGGCTATGAGCCTGCCGCCGGTCAGCGTCGCTATGTCGTCGAGCATGGCCTTTCTCCTGTCCCCGAAACCGGGCGCCTTGACGGCCGCGGCCTGGAGCGTCCCCCTGAGCTTGTTGACGACCAGGGTCGCAAGGGCCTCGCCCTCGACCTCTTCGGCCACGATAAGAAGGGGCTTGCCCATCTTGGCTATCTTCTCAAGCACCGGCAGGAGGTCCCTCATGTTCGATATCTTCTTCTCATGGATGAGGATAAAGGCGTCCTCGAGCACGCACTCCATCCTCTCGGCGTCGGTGACGAAGTAGGGCGAGAGGTACCCCCTGTCAAACTGCATGCCCTCGACGACCTCGAGCTGGGTCTCCATGCCCTTGGCCTCTTCCACGGTGATGACGCCCTCTTTGCCGACCTTGGACATGGCCTCGGCGATTATCTCTCCGATGGTCGTGTCGCCGTTCGCGGATATCGTGCCTACCTGGGCTATCTCCCTCTGCTCCTTTACGGGCTTGGAGAGCTTCTTGAGCTCGGCGATGGCCGTCTCTACGGCCTTTTCGATGCCCCTCTTGAGGTCCATCGGGTTGTGGCCGGCGGCCACGAGCTTGCTGCCCTCCCTGAATATCGCCTGCGCGAGCACCGTGGCCGTGGTCGTGCCGTCTCCGGCCACGTCGGAGGTCTTGCTCGCCACCTCTTTCACCATCTGGGCGCCCATGTTCTCGAACTTGTTCTCGAGCTCGATCTCCTTGGCCACGGTCACTCCGTCCTTTGTTATGGTCGGGGAACCGAAGCTCTTCTCTATAACGACGTTCCTGCCGCGGGGCCCGAGCGTCACCTTGACCGCGTCGGCCAGTATATTTACGCCCTTTAAAATAGCCGTCCTGGCATTTTGACCGAAGTACAACTCTTTTGCCGCCATCTCTATATTACCTCCTGGATAAATTGTTGGGCGCCTCTAAAAATTGCTCTTTTTCCCGATCTCTTTGTTAGGGCGAAAATAAAAATACTTACATATTAACATATATGCTCCGTTTTTTATTTTCACCCCGCCTCGACCTCGGAAAAAATATCTAATTTTTAGAGCCCCCCTCTCTTGTTTTGGACTGCGTATCGTCTATGCCGCGCATCGCGGGGCCCTTCATCCCGCCCCGCGGGATCACTTCTCGATGATGCCGAGGATGTCCTCTTCCCTCATGATGAGGTGCTCCTCGCCCTCTATCTTGACCTCGGTCCCGGCGTACTTGCTGAAGAGCACCCTGTCGCCGGCCTTGACGTCAAGGGGGACGAGCTTGCCGTCTTCCCTCTTGCCTGCGCCGACCGCGATGACTTTGCCCTCGGCCGGGGCCTCTTTCGCGCTGTCGGGGATGATGATGCCTCCCTTGGTCTTCTCATCCTCGGCGACCCTCTTCAAAATCACACGGTCATGAAGCGGCTTAATCTTCATTGGTTCTTTCCTCCTCCTTTAGATTGTTATTATTCCGTCGATATAATGATTAGCGGGGTGTTGGTGATGTAAATATATGACCTGCCACCCTGTTTGTCAAGGCGAAACTTGGCACTCTTTGCCTGAGAGTGCTAAACGCTTTGAAAAACTTAAGATTTTTAATGATAATGATTTGAATTGAACATGCATAGCGAGCGCATAGAAATATATACTCCCTTATATGTCGAAGATTCCCCGCGGCTTGCCGCGGGGAGCTTCAATATATTACCGAAGGTATAATAGAGACGTAACAGGCAACGTCGATTAAAAACAGGGATGGTAAGATTCCCAAGGAGGGGGGCAAGACGATGTTGACATCCATGAGACCTATCGAGCACTTCAAGGAGATGGTCGGCGCGGCCATCGAGCACCAGAGGATAAAGACCAACGAGAGCGCCGAGTTCTACCTGTCGAACCTGCTCTCGGACTTCCTCCAGCGCGAGAGGTTGAGCGACGAGCCCCTTGCCATCACCTATATAAAGGCGCTGGGCGCGGCCAGGGAGATGCAGATACATCTTTTAAAGCAACTGGGCGACATCTCTCTTTTCACCTCCGGTTTCTTCTCGGACAGCCTTAAAAGAAAGATAGTGGACATAGACTACTACATATTGATGGGCGAGGCCTCTTACGGCTATCTCGCCTCCATCCATAAGCAGAGGTCCGGGCCTAAGGATATCTCCGTGCTCTACTCGGAGCTCGCCGCAAAGTTCAAACTATTCGTGGACGTGCTCGCCGAGGTGAGCGAGCGGAGCAGGCTGACGTCCTCAAGGGACATCCTTAGGGTCTATGAGAGGTGGCTCCGGACAAAGAGCAGGCAGGCGGAAAAGATATTGAGGGACCTCGGCATAGAGCCCGTGGCGGTCTCCACGAGTCCGCTGCACTGAACATGCATGGCGAGCGCGAGGCCCGCAATTTGCTGCGGGGTCAAGCGAGCGAATAGAAATAGATACTTCCTTAGATGTCGAAGATTCCCCGCGGCTTAAGCCGCGGGGAGCTTCAACCCTCAATCGCCATTTATTTTATAATTACAGGAATCCCGGCCGGAGTGAATCCGGCCGGGATTCCTGTTTTGGGGGTGTTGACTCAACACCCCGCCCCAGGACGGATGGTTGCAGGGGAAAAGCCTTCTGGAAATCAAGGCCCTCCTGGGTTATAATTTATTGTTAAATCTCTTTCAACTTAAGAAGCACTGCGGGCGCTGACACATATGGCGAAAAAAAAGATTGGCAGGGCCGAGGTCCTGCCGTTTGACATGCCGGCGGCAACCGATAAGGACGAGCTCATCGTAGAGGGCCTCCGGCAGAACAACCTGAAGAACCTGAGCCTGAGGATCCCCCACGACAGGATCACGACCATCGTGGGCTTGAGCGGCTCCGGGAAGTCCTCCCTCGCCTTCGACACGCTCTTTGCCGAGGGGAGGTGGAGGTTCATCGAATCCCTCTCAACCTACACGCGCCTCTTCCTTGAAAGGATGGACAGGCCCGACCTCGACTCCATCCGCAACATACGCCCCGCCATAGCCGTGGAGCAGAAAAACCCGGTGCGCACGAGCCGCTCCACCGTAGGCACGACGACCGAGATAAACGACTACATGCGCCTGCTCTTCGCCCGCATCGGGGAGGCGCACTGCCCCGTGTGCGGCTCCGTCGCGGCCCCATCCACCCCCGAAGGCGTTGCCGGGGCCCTCCTCGGCGCGCACGGCGGGGCCGCCGCGCTCATCGGGTTCAAGCTCCCGGTCTCCGGAAGGTCCTCCGGTGAGATAGCCGGGGAACTCCTTGAAAAAGGCTTCACGCGGGTGCGGATAGGGTCCAGGGTCCATGACCTGGGCCTTGAAGCCCTCCCGGAGGCGATTGCGGGCGCGGTGGACGTGGTAGCCGACAGGCTCGTATTAAAGGGCTCTGAAAGGGGCAGGCTCGTTGAATCGCTTGAGGCGGCCTTTGCCATGGGAGGGGGGAGCGCGTGGGCCGCGCTCCCTGACAAGGTCGAGTTTTTTTCAAGCCTGCCCGTGTGCGCGGGGTGCGGGACCAGGGTGGAGAGGCCCACGCCCATTTCCCTCTCGTTCAACCACCCTGTGGGCGCGTGCCCGGAATGCAAGGGCTTCGGCAACGTGCTCAAGTACGACGAAGACAAGGTGGTCCCGGACAAGGGGCTCACGCTGAAGGAAGGGGCCATAGAGCCGTGGACAAAGCCCGCGTACGGGTGGTGGCAGGACGAGCTTGAAAGGTGCGCCCATGAGATGGGAGTAGACCTCGACAAGCCGTTCTCCAGGCTCTCGAACAGGGAAAAAAAGCTCGTATTCGAGGGGACCCCGGAGTTCGAGGGCATAGACGGGTTCTTCGCTTACCTTGAGGGCAAAAAGTACAAGCTCCACGTCAAGGTATTCAGCTCAAGGTACAAGAAACAGGTCGTATGCAGGGCCTGCAAGGGCGCAAGGCTCAAGAAGGCCGCCCTCGGGATCACTGTAAACGGGCTGAACATAGCGCAGGCCTGCAAGCTTACCATAGGGGAGGCGATTGACTTCTTCGATGGGTTGAGGCTCTCCCCTTTCGAGCGGGAGGTCTCAAAAGAGATATTGAAGCAAATAATGCTAAAGCTCGGGTTCCTCAGCCAGACCGGGCTGCGGTACCTGACGCTCGACCGGCTTACAAAGACCTTATCCGGCG
Organism: Deltaproteobacteria bacterium; assembly: GCA_016235365.1. Classification (GTDB taxonomy): domain Bacteria; phylum Desulfobacterota; class GWC2-55-46; order GWC2-55-46; family GWC2-55-46; genus JACRLF01. The sequence continues at coordinate 6,574 of JACRLF010000008.1, forward strand.
GAGAGGCCCAGAGGGTTGCGATAGCCACGCAGCTCGCCTCGTCGCTCTGCGGGGTGCTCTACATACTCGACGAGCCCTCGATAGGGCTCCACCCCGTGGATATCGACATGCTCGCCGAGCAGATAAGAAGGCTCGCCTCGGCCGGCAATACCGTGGTGACGGTCGAGCACGACGCCTCGATGATCAAGGCGTCCGACCACATCATAGAACTCGGCCCAGGCGCGGGGGAGCAGGGCGGAAGGCTGGTGTACTCCGGCCCCATAGACGACTTCATGGAGAACGCCTCTACCCTGACCGCCGACTACCTGCGCGGGCGCCTGCATATCCACGTGCCGAGATGGAGGAGGAAGGGGTCCGGCAGGTTCTTGACGCTTAAGGGGGCCTCGGGCAACAACCTCAAGGACGTGGAGTTCAAGCTGCCGCTCCGGGCCATGACCTGCGTGACCGGGGTATCGGGCTCTGGCAAGTCCACCCTCGTGGTGGACACCCTCTACAACATCCTCGCGGAGCGCTTAGGGCAGAGGTTTGAAACGCCGCTTGAGTACCGCTCCATAGAGGGGCTTGACGGCATCGAAGGGGTACAGCTCGTTGACCAGGGCCCGATAGGCAGGACCCCCCGCAGCAACCCGCTGACATACATCGGCGGGTTCGACGCGATACGGGCGGCCTTCGCCGGCACGAGATCAGCGAAGGCAAAGGGGCTCGCCCCCGGGTGCTTCTCGTTCAACGTGACTGGGGGCAGGTGCGAGGCCTGCAAGGGCGAAGGGGTGGAAAAGCTCGATATGTACTTCCTCCCGGACGTCTACATAAAATGCGCGGAGTGCGGGGGCAGGAGATATAAAAAAGATGTGCTCGGGGTGAAGTACAGGGGAAAAAGCATATTCGACTGCCTTGAGATGACCTTCGATGAGGCAGCCCCGCTCTTCCCGTCGGAGGCGGACCTGCAGAGGAGGTTCTCGGTCATAAGGGCCGTCGGGCTCGGGTACCTGAAGCTCGGGCAATCCGCCCTGACGCTCTCCGGAGGAGAGGCGCAGCGGCTCAAGATAGTCAGGGAACTCATCGACGAGGGGGCGACGAACCGGCTCTACATGCTCGATGAGCCAACGACGGGGCTGCACATGGACGACGTCAAAAAGCTCCTCTCGGTGCTCGGAAGGCTCGTTGACGCGGGCAATACCGTGCTCTTGATAGAGCACAACCTCGACTGCGTAAAGACGGCCGACCATGTTATCGACCTCGGCCCCGGAGGCGGAGACGCGGGGGGCTCAATCGTCGCGTCCGGGACCCCCCATCGGCCGTAGAGTCCGTACCGTCCTTTACCGCTGGAGGGCCCTCACTTGAACCTACCTGCGCCCCCGGCCGCGGCAACCAGGGATATCCGCCGCAAAACGGCCTTTTTTTGCCCGGCGAACAACGGGCGCGGAGAGGCTTTTTGCTTGACACAACCCTCATGAACGAGTAATATGTGAGGCAATCCACCAAAGAAGGAGCGCAATGAAAAAAATCATCTTTATCGAGCCCAACCCCCCCGATTTCCACATATACAGCAAGATGTCCCTCCCGAGGCTCGGCACCGTCCTCCTGAGCACGGTGCTGAAGCAGCACGGATACGACGTGAAAAGCTATGTCGAGTCGGTAGGGGAACTCGACCTCAAGGACGTCCTCACCGCCGACGCGGTCGGGATATCCACCATAACGTCGACCTCCAAACGCGCATACGAGATGGCCAAGCTTATCAGGATGGCCGGGATCCCGGTGTTCATTGGCGGCCCCCACGTCACGTACATGCCGGATGAGGCCCTTGAGTACGTGGACTACGTCATGAAGGGAGAGGCCGACGAGGTCATAGTCGATTTCATACACGCGCTCGAGGCTGGCAAGGGTTTTGAGAAGGTCCCTGGGCTATCGTACAGAAAAGACGGCAGGGTATTCCACAACAAGGTCTCTCCATTCGTCAAGGACATGGACAAGCTCACCTGCCCGGACTTCACCCTTATAAGCGGACTTGAGAAAGAGGGCTCAAGAAAATTCTCGATTACGCCGATAATGACGTCAAGGGGCTGCCCATACGACTGCAGCTTCTGCTCCGTTACGGGCATGTTCGGCCAGAAGTACAGGTTCAGGAGAAAAGAGAACGTGATGAAAGAATTGCGCAACAACCACGACCTCGGCGGAAAGTGGGTCTTCTTCTACGACGACAACTTCTGCGCCCACAAGAAAAGGACGAAGGAGCTCCTCCATACCATGATAGAGGGCAAGCTTACGCCAAAGTGGACGGCCCAGGTGCGCACCGACGTAGCCAAAGACCAGGAACTCCTCGACCTTATGAAGAAGTCAGGCTGCCACACCGTATATATCGGGCTTGAGTCGATAAACCCGCAGACCCTGAAGGCCTACAACAAGAAACAGTCGGTTGAGGACATCCGGGACTGCATCAAGACGCTCCACAAGAACCGCATACGCATACACGGGATGTTCGTCTTCGGCTCGGACATGGACACCACCGACACCATCGCCGAGACTGTGCGGTTCGCGAAGAAGAACAACCTGGAGTCCGTCCAGTTCCTGACTTAACTCCGAGGGACGGATAATCACGAAGGACTGGGCCCTTTACGACGCGCATCACGTCGTCTACGAGCCCAAGCTCATGAGCTTCTACGAACTTCAGGCCGAGACCATGCGGGCCACGAGGGAGTTCTACTCCTTACGGCAGATAGCCAAGAGCTCGCTGCGCCTCGACCTCTTCAACGTCGGGCTCAAGACCTACGGCTACACGCTCGCCAAGCAGTGGATCAAGAAGAACCAGTACTTCATCGAATACACCAAGGCCGTCACCAAGGCCGGCAGGACCATAGAACTCGCCGCAAAGAAGACCGCTGAAGACATCAAGGAAAAATTCCGTCAGATGGAGACCTCCGGGGACATACGGCTCCTCAAAAACTAATCCCCATCCTCACGAAAACCAAGGACCGGTTATGAAAAGAAATCTTTTGACGGCCTGCTTCTGCGCCGCGCTCTTATGCTCGCCTGTCTTTTCGTATGCTGACCACGGACCGGCGGCGCAGGACCAAACCCCATACATCGCAATTTTCCAGGTACAGGCCAACACGGGCTGTGCCGCCGCCTTTGATGGAGCGGCAAAACACGTTTACGGACCTGATGAGTCCAGCGGGTCCGGGGCCGACCCGGCTGCCGACGCCGGCTGCCAGGGCCCGGACGACCTATCCGGGCCGGAAGAGCCTTTGTCCGGCCCGGTCGAGGCGTTTCTCGGCCCTCAGGCCTGCGTGGTTGAAGAGGCCGCGGCCGACCCGGCTGCCGACGCCGGCTCCATATGGGATACGTACCGCGCGGATGGAGACGGGAACGAAGACGCCGCCGGCCCGGACATACCGATTGTCGTGAACAAGAGCGTCGAGTCCCACATCAGGTACTTCCAGACAAGGGGAAGAAAGTACTTCGAGAAGTGGCTCGACAGGAGCAGGGACTACATGACGATGCTCCGGTCCATACTGAGGGAGAACGGCCTCCCTGAAGACCTCTCCTACATCGCCTTCATAGAGAGCGGGCTCAACCCCACGGTAAAGTCGAGGGCCAACGCCGTAGGCATGTGGCAGTTCATAAAAGGCACGGCCAGGACGTACGGGCTCAGGGTCGACTGGTGGATAGATGAGAGGATGGACCCGGAGAAGGCCACCCTTGCCGCGGCAAAGTACTTCAGGAACCTCTACGGCCAATTCGGCTCATGGTACCTCGCCGCCGCCGGATACAACGCCGGCGAGGGCAAGGTGATGCGGGTCATGCGGAGGCACGACTCCGAGGACTTCTGGGTGCTCGCGAGCCGCAAAAGGTCTTTCAAGAGGGAGACCAGGGAGTACGTCCCCAAATTCCTCGCGGCCATCTTGATAGGAAAAGACCCGACGGCTTACGGCTTCGAAGAGCAACCCGATGGAGCGCTCCTGTACGATAAGGCGGCCATCCCGAACGCCACGGACTTTAGGGTTATCGCTACGGCCGCCGGCACGACCGTGGAGGAGATAAAAAGGCTCAACCCCGAGCTCCTCAGGCGGTTCACGCCGCCGAACTACCCGGACTATGAGGTCAAGATACCTTACGGGACAAAAGAGCGGTTCGACGATTACATGAGCAAGACCCCGCCGTCAAAGACCATGATTCCGCCTACAAGATAGCGAAAAAGTACGGCGCCTCGGTGGAACAGGTCCTCTACGTCAATAACCTGCAAGACTCGAAGACGAGGCTCAAGCCAAAGACGGTGATAATGGTGCCGGTCAAACCCGGCAGCAAGATGGCCAGGGAAGCCGTGACGTTTATGACTAACGCTGAATTCCAGGGCTGAGGCATCATTCAAAACATCAGAAGCGGGGCGGGATAAACCCTCCCCGCTTTTTTCTGTCTTGCGGCGCGCGCGGCGGCGACATCCCCATCGGAAAAGGGCCTTTTTAAGCGTCGTTGCGGAGCGTAAGCGACGCGGCAATCTCCAAAATATCGATTCACATAGAGTCGGGACCGCGACGCTCCGCTCGCCATGTTTGTTGAAACGGATTTACTTATTTATTTTACAGTGATATCTTTTAGTGATGGGAGCCTCTAAAAATTAGATATTTTTTTCCGAGGTCGAGGCGGGGTGAAAATAAAAAGCGGAGCATATATGCTAATATGTGAGCATTTTTATTTTCGCCCTAACGACGAGATCGGGGAAAAGAGCAATTTTTAGAGGCTCCCTGATAATAAATACGGGTGCTTCACCGTACGCCTGCCCCTGTCCGGCGCGGCGTCGAGGGCCATGTATCGTAAAAAAACATATGAGAGCGGGTGTTTGACATGATAACGGTCGAAGAAGCGATAGAAACCATACTCAAGGAGATACGCCCCCTGAGAGTCGAGAGCGCCGATATCATCGGCGCCCTCGGCAGGGTGCTTGGCGAGGACATACGCGCCTTGAGGCCGAACCCGCCGTGGGACAACTCCGCCATGGCCGGCTACGCCATCGTCTCTGAGGACACTCTGGGCGCAACGGACGCAAACCCGGTCAGCCTCAAGGTCATCTACGACCTGCCGGCCGGCTCCACGCCGCAGGGGCCTGTTGTGAAGGGCACGGCCGTAAGGATAATGACAGGGGCCCCCATGCCCGATGGGGCCACCGCCGTCATAATGGTGGAGAAGACCGCACAGGGGGCCGACGGCTCGGTAATCATACGCTCGGAGGTGAAGGCCGGGGAGAACGTAAGAAGGCGCGGGGAGGATTTCAACGCCGGGGACACGGTAATCAGAAAAGGCTCCGCAGTAAGGCCGGCCGAGGTGTCCATGCTCGCCACCGTCGGCGTCCCTTTCGTACCCGTCTACAAAAGGCCGCGGGTGGCGGTGCTATCCACCGGGGACGAGCTCTGCGAGATAGAAGAGACCCCGGCACCGGGCAAGATAACCAACAGCAACGGGTACGCGCTGGCCGCGCTGGCCGCCGAATGCGGGGCCGAGGCCGTGCAACTGGGCATAGCGCGGGACAACAGGGAGAGCCTGCGCGAGAAGCTCGCCATAGCCATGAAGTACGACTGCATAATATCCTCAGGCGGGGTCTCCGTGGGGGACTACGACTTTGTCAAGGACGTGCTGAGGGAGATGGGCTCGGAGATGATATTCTGGAAGGTGGCGATGAAGCCGGGCAAGCCCCTTGCCTTCGGCGTCATTGGCGGCAAACCGGCGTTCGGCCTCCCCGGCAACCCCATCTCGTCGATGGTGGCCTTCGAGCAGTTCGTAAGGCCCGCGCTCCTCAAGATGTCCGGGAGGACTGACATCTTCCGGGGGACCATCACCGCAACCCTCACCGGTGACGTGAAGATAAAGCCCGGCAGGATGAACTTCATACGCGCGGAGCTTAAGAGGGACAAGGGCGGCTTCCATGTGGCGCCCCTTGAGGGACAGGGCTCGGGCATGATCTCGACGATGGTCAGGGCCAATTCCTATATAGTCGTGCCGAAGGACTCCGCAGGGTTCAAGAAGGACTCTACCGTAAAGGTCCAGCCGTTCGACCCGTCCGTGCTCATGGAAAAGGAGCCGGGCTACTGAGGGGCTTCACGGCGTGCTTTACAATATTTATAAATTTATATACGAACGAGGTTCAAGGACATGTTCAAAACCGTTGAGTGGAAAAACAACAGGGTCGTGATGATAGACCAGAGGCTCCTGCCTGAAAAAGAAATATACAGGAGCTACGCCAGGTATGAGGACGTAGCCGGCGCGATAAAGGATATGGTGGTGCGCGGCGCCCCGGCCATAGGCGTGGCGGCGGCCATGGGCGCGGCCCTCGGCGCCTCCGCCGTGAAGGCGAAAGACCTCAAGGGCTTCAAAAAGGAATTCGCCAGGATTGCGAAAACGCTCGCCTCCACAAGGCCCACGGCAATAAACCTCTTCTGGGCCATAGAGAGGATGAAGGGGGTCGTCGAGGAGAACGGGGATTTAAGCGTTGAGCGGCTCAAGAAAAGGCTCGTCGACGAGGCCAGGACGATACACAGAGAGGATATCGAGATAAACAGGCTCATGGGAAGGCACGGGGGCAGGCTCTTGAAGGACGGCTCCACGGTGCTTACCCACTGCAACGCCGGGGCGCTCGCCACGGCCGGGTACGGCACGGCGCTCGGGGTCATACGCGGGGCCATAGAGGCCGGCAAGAGGATAAGTGTGTTCGCGGACGAGACGCGTCCGTTCCTTCAGGGCGCGAGACTCACGGCCTGGGAGCTGAAGAAGGACAAGATAGACGTCACGCTCATAACCGACAACATGGCCGGGTACATGATGAAAAAAGGGCTCATCGACGCCGTGGTGGTCGGGGCCGACAGGATAGCCTCGAACGGGGACACGGCCAACAAGATAGGGACGTATTCGGTGGCGATCCTCGCCAGAGTGCACTCCATACCCTTTTACGTCGCCGCGCCGCTATCCACCATAGACATGAAGATAAAGGACGGCGACGGGATCCCCATAGAGGAGCGCGACACGAGGGAAGTGACGCACATGAAGGGCCGCATGATAGCCCCGAAGGGGGTAAAGGTACGGAACCCTGCGTTCGACGTCACGCCGAACAGGCTCGTGTCGGCCATAATAACCGAAAAGGGCGTCGTAAAGCCGCCGTACAGAAGGGCGTTGACAAGGCTCTTTGCCTGAGGGGGGAAACGGGGCGGGTGAGAGGGTTGCGGCTTTGCGGGTGGGGGGAACGCACGCTACTGCTCTGACGGTCGTAGGAGTGATGGGCTTCGCTGCGCTCAACCCATCCTTGTATATTAGAGACAGTTGATTTTAAGGCCGCTACTTGGTAAAAGTTACCCAGGGACGCCAGGGTAATACGGGGAAGATGAACCTGTGCCCATCCTTTGGCCTATGAGCCTGTTTCGTAGATTAGGTCTCTTCCCCTACGCTTTGTTCCAAAGATCGAACGGTATCTTAAGCCTCCCTTCGGGATGAGCTTGTATTCGCAAGGTTGATCTGAACGAAGTGGCTACCGGTGGCGCTATCCCTCACAAGGAGGCTCCTATGGCTGATTCAGTCCTCGGCATCGACATCGGCAAACGGAAGTTCGAAGTTCATCTGCTCGTAAACGGCAAGGCCAAATCCAAGTCAGTCAGCAACAGCAAAGAAGGCTTTCTTATTCTTTCCCTGTGGCTCAATAAGCACAACGCCGGCCTTGTGCATGCCTGTATGGAAGCCACAGGCAATTACGGCGACGATCTCGCTCTCTATCTCTACGACGCCGGACACACCGTCAGCATCGTAAACCCTGCCCGCATAAAGGGCTTTGCCCAGAGCGAGCTGACCCGCACAAAGAACGACACGGTCGACGCAGGCATAATAGCCCGTTTCTGTCTTGCCATGAAGCCGGAGCCGTGGACGCCGCCTGCGCCTGCCGTACGGCGTCTCCAGGCTATCGCAAGGCGTCTGGACGCCCTCATCGCCATGCGCACACAGGAGTTAAACCGCCTGGGAGTTGCCCACTCGCTCGTGGAGCCTTCCATCAAGCACGGTAGGATGGGTTGAGCGAAGCGAAGCCCATCAAGCGGAGCGTAACCCAACTACCCTTCCGGCAAATCGTTGGGTTTAAAAACGCAACCCAACCTCAATCGCCTATATCACCCCCCCTCATGCCAAAAGCCCCTCCTTGCCTTCATGGGCCTTGCGCCTAAGGACACTCTTTCAGGCACCTCCGTAAAAGGCAAGCCCAGGCTCTGCAAAATAGGCAACGCAAGGCTCAGAAAGTGTTTCTACATGCCAGCCATGGTCGCCATAAGGTTCACTCCTGTCGTTGCAGAGTTTCACCGCCGCCTCAAGGAGAACGGTAAAAACGGCAAGGTCATCGTATGCGCCGCGATGAGAAAACTCGTTCATATAATCTACGGCGTATTAAAAACCGGCAAGCCCTTCAATCCGCATTACGCACAAAATATCGCTTGACGGGCAAAACGGTATCTACCGGGCTACCGGGCTGGCGGGTTCAGGTTTGCAACCACTGCTGTCCAAGATAGGATTTTTGAAGACTGAATTTGGACAGCATTTTGAAAATCTCCCCTAACCCCTCTTTTCCTAAGAGGGGAATTAACGATATTTTCCCCCTTTGTAAAGGGGGATTAATTAAGGGGGATTTCTTCGTTACAGTATTTGTTCCGGCAATTTGGACAGCATATTTCTATAACGATAACCTCGTTTTTCGGTATTTCGAGGTTATCAATAAAATCAATATGTTAACCTGTCCGAAAAGGCAGTTTTATAATTGTCTTGGACAGCAATGATTTGCAACCTGAACCCTGAATTTCGTATGGCAGCCACGAATCATTCGGGTTCAATCTGGAAGATTGAACATGCCAAGAGCGGTAGCATTCGCTATATCAAAGGCGTGTTATACGGATCAATCTAATCAATGTTAGCCTGCACAAAACCATGACCACGCGCATCAATTACAGAAAGCTTGCGTTCGACAAATACCCCCCGATCTGCGCTTACTGTGGATTCGGAGTCCCAGAAGTTCTGGAGGTGGCTCACCTTGATGGTAATCGAGGGAATAATGCCGTGGAAAATATAGCCATCCTCTGTCCCAATTGCCACAAGATGCATGATATCGATTTAATCCCAACGGAAACGATTGTGCTCATGAGGGATCGAGAAAAACGTGTTGCCTGGAGCAAACGCATGAAAGATGCTGGTGCAAAGGCAGCAGCTACTCGAAAACGCAAACAGGCCGCAAGAAAGGCAGTAGAAACAAGGAAGCGAAATGCAGCAGGCTAACAAATCGCTCAACCTGGACGAGCAAAAACGGCGCTTCGCTCTGCTTCTGGCGGATTCAGGGCCATAGGATGAGCACGGTAGCACGGTAGGATGGGTTGAGCGAAGCGAAGCCCATCAAGCGGAGCGTAACCCAACTACCCTTCCGGCAAATCGTTGGGTTTAAAAACGCAACCCAACCTCAATCGCCTATATCACCCCCCCTCATGCCAAAAGCCCCTCCCACCCCCCCTCATGCCAAAAGCCCCTCCAGATCCTCCATCGCCTCCGCCATATTGGGCACGAGGCAGCCCTCCGCCTTAAGCCTCCTCAACTCATCCATCCCGTACCACCCGAACGAAGGTATCTTCTCCGGCTCCATCACCCTCGGCTCACCCTCCACTATCCCGCAGACGTACATGCGGACAAAGAACTCCCCCTCGGGCGAATGGGTGGGGTAGACGCCGAGGAGCCTCATGGGCTCGGCCCTTATCCCGAGCTCCTCTTCCATCTCCCTTGCAAGCGCCTCTGAGTCCGTCTCCCCGGCGTGAATCTTGCCCCCCGGAGGCTCGACCCTCTTATGCCCGTGCTTCAGGTTGTGGACGAGCAGTACCCTGCCCTCTCTTATGACAAGCCCGGCCACAAGCTCTCTTTTCATAACCCCGATTATTCTTCAACACGCTACGAAGGTCAAGGGTTAATATTGCCTTTTCTCCCCAATGCGTGCTATCATGCCTAATAATTAGGCAACCCTGAACATATTCCCATAGCGCATCCGGGCCAATAGAAATGCTCTCTATCGAAGACATATTAGAGAACCTCGCCGAGGGCGTGGTCGCCATAGACCTCGACATGGACGTGAGGGTATTCAACCAGTCGGCTGAGAAGATCACCGAGACGTCGAGGTCCGTTGCCATAGGCAGGCCGCTAAAGGACCTCTTCAGGTCCGACCTCAGGGTGGTCGAGATACTGGAGAAGACCCTTAAAGAGGGGCGGCTCTTTGCCGAGTATGAGGTGAAGCTCCACAGGAAGTTCTCCGGCGAGGTCCCGGTGGTGATAACGACGAGCCAGGTCTTCGATGTTGAGGGCGTTCTCAGCGGGGCCGCGGCCCTCATAAAGGACCTCTCCGGCATTAAATCGATAGAGGAGGGGTCTTTGCGCAAGGAACGGCTCGCCTACATCGGCGCCTTCGCCTCGAACCTCGCCCATGAGATAAAGAACCCGCTCACCGGCATAAGGGGGGCCGCCCAGCTCCTCACGAGAAGGGTCAAGGACAGCGGCCTCAAGGAATATACCTCCGTCATAATGAGCGAGGCGGACAGGCTCAACGCCATACTGAACGACCTCCTTGACTTCGCCAGGCCCGCCGCACTCAACAGAAAGAGCGTCAACATACACATGGTGCTCGATTCGGTGATACTGCTCCTTCAAGAAGGCGCGGAGGATGGGGGCCCTGCGCCGCGCTTCATAAAGGAGTACGACCCGAGCCTCCCGCCGGTATACGGGGACGGGCACCAGCTCACGCAGGTCTTCCTGAACCTCATCAAGAACGCGCAGGAGGCCCTGAGCGAGGGCGGAGACGTCCAGGTATTGACGAGGATGATAACGGAATTCCACCTCGTGGAGGCGGGCTCTACCGGGGGCAAGATGGCGGCCGTAGAGATAAGGGACAACGGGTGCGGCATCAAGGGCGAAGACCTCGAGAATATCTTTACGCCCTTTTTCACGACAAAGCCGAAGGGCAGCGGGCTCGGCATGGCCATTTCATTGAAGATAGTCAAGGAGCACGGCGGGCTCCTGAAGATAGACTCTGCCCCCGGCAAGGGGACTGCCGTGGCGGTATATCTGCCCATAGCGGAGAAGGAAGGTTAGAGTGGAGAGGATAAAGGCCCTCATAGCGGACGACGACGAAAGCATACTCTGGGTGCTTGAGAAGTTCCTCCAGGAAAAGTCCATCGAGGTCGTCAAGGCACGGGACGGGATCGAGGCGCGCAGGCTCCTTCATGAGCCGGGGCTCTCCATCGCCATAATTGACATAAACATGCCCGGTGCCGGCGGGCTCGAAGTATTGAAGGACGCCGGGGAGTCCGGCTCCCGGGCCGCCATAATCATAATGACGGCCGAGGGGACGATGAAGAACACGCTCGAGGCGATGAAGCTCGGGGCCTTCGATTACGCGACAAAGCCATTCGACCTGGGCGAGCTCGAGGTGATGGTGGACAGGGCGGTCGAGCACGTGAGGATGAAGACCAGGCTCACAAACCTCTCCGACAGGCTCAAGGAGAGGCTCGCCGGAGAGACCGTCTTCGTGGGCAAGAGCAAGGCCGTCCAGGACGTATTCAAGACCGTGGGCAAGGTGGCCCACCGCGACGTCACGGTGCTCATACTCGGGGAGAGCGGCACCGGCAAGGAGCTTATGGCCAGGCTCATCCACATGAACAGCCCCATGGGCGAGGGGCCGTTCGTCGCCGTGAACTCGGCCGCGGTGCCGAGAGAGCTCATGGAAAGCGAGATATTCGGGTTTGAGAAGGGCGCCTTCACCGGGGCGGTAGAGGGCAAGAAGGGCAAGTTCGAGCTCGCCGACGGCGGGACCCTCCTGCTTGACGAGATAGGGGACATGAACGTGGACCTGCAGGCGCGGCTCCTGCGGGCCATACAGGAAAAGGAGTTCTACAGGGTGGGCGGCAAGGAGCCCGTGAAGGTCGACGCGCGGATCATAGCCGCGACAAACCAGGACCTCGAACGGGCGGTGCATGAGAAGAGGTTCAGGGAAGACCTCCTCTACAGGCTCAACGGCGTCACGCTCAAGCTCCCCCCGCTCCGGGAGCGCAAGGGCGACGTCCCGATACTCGCCGAGTACTTCCTCGACAGGTTCGCCCGCGAGTTCGGCGGCGAGAGGAAGACCCTCTCGGAGAAGGCGATTGAGGCCCTGGAGAACTACCGCTGGCCCGGCAACGTGAGGGAGCTTGAGAACGTATTGAGAAGGGCCGTGCTCCTGTGCCCATCCCTCAAGCTGTCGCTCTCGGACTTGAACCTTCCCGCGTCGCGCCAGCAGAGGGACTCGCTCGAGGAGATAATCTCGGCCAAGCTAAAGCCTTTCATAGAGAGGACAGACCACAGGAGCAAGCAGGAGCTCTATTCCTTCATGATGCCCTTCATGGAGAGGCCCCTTATAAAGCTCGTCCTCGAAAAGACGCGCGGCAACCAGGTGCAGGCCGCCGAGGTGCTCGGCATAAACAGGAATACGCTCAGGAAGAAGATGAAGGACCTCAATATAAAGATAATGGATATAAAATAGACCGATGGGAAAGGACGCCATAAAGATACGCGGCCTCTACGCGTTCATAGACGCCGCATACGTCGGCATGGACGGCGTTGAGGAAGCCGTTACGGGTCTCGTAAGCGGCGGGGCGCGCATAGTGCAGCTCCGCGCAAAAGATGCGGCGCCGAGGGATATCCTCATTGCCGCGCGGGTCATAAGGGAGGCTGCCACAAGGTCCGGGGCGCTATTCATAGTGAACGACAGGGCCGATATCGCCATGATAGCCGGGGCCGACGGCGTGCACCTCGGCCAGGACGACCTGCCCGTGGCGGAAGCCCGCAGTCTCCTTGGTCCGGACAGGATAATAGGGCTCTCCACCCACGACGTGAAAGAGGCGGTAGAGGCCGAGGCGCTCGGCGCGGACTATATCTCCCTCGGCCCGATATTCCCGACAAGGACGAAGAAAGACGCTCAAGCGCCGAGGGGCCTGCCGCTTCTCTCGGAGGTAAGGTCCGCGGTCCGATTGCCGATAGTCGCCATCGGGGGGATAACGCGGGAGAACATGGAGGAAGTATTCAAGGCAGGGGCGGACTCCGTGGCGATCATATCCGGGATACTGATGGAGCAGGATATCAAGGCCAGGGTCGCCTCCATAGTCTCCATTATTGAGCGGCCCGGCGCCTATCAATCTCCCCCTTGGTAAAGGGGGAACAAGGGGGATTATAAATGCGTCTCTTCAATCCCCCCGCACCCCCCCTTTTACAAAGGGGGGGACCGAAAGATCAAACTCGCACTGGAAGTTTTCGTCTGGAAGGCGAGGGATTCCATATCCCATTGTGAGACATCAATGCGCCGCCGGAGACCCCTCTGTCCGCTCCCTCCACGGGTCCTTGAGCACGCTCAGGGCCGCTTCAAGCCTCTGGTTTAAGGCCTTCCTGTTGGGGAGGTCGTCCACGACCCCCTTCTTTACGGCGTCGAGCCCGGCCCTCTCCAGCCATTTATACGTCCTCTCCCCGTAGTCCGCCGCCTCCCTGTAGAGCTGGATGAACGCGGCCGTCATCTCCATGACCTCTTCCTCCGTCTTGACGGTAGCGAGGCGCTTGCCGACCTTGAGCTCTATGCCGCCGCATCCGCCGACGTAGATATCCCACCCGCCGGTTACTCCGACCACCCCGACGTCCTTTATGAGCGACTCGGCGCAGTTCCTCGGGCATCCCGTCACGCCCACCTTGAGCTTGGCGGGCGTCCAGAGGCATTTCAAGTGCCTCTCCATCTCCTGCCCGAGCCCCAGAGAGTCCTGCGTGCCGTACCTGCAGAACTGAGAGCCGACGCAGGTCTTGACCGTCCTCAACGCCTTGCCGTAGGCGAACCCGGAATCCATGTCGAGGTCCTTCCATATGGAGGCGAGGTCGTCCCTCTTGACGCCGAGGAGGTCTATCCTCTGGCCGCCGGTGAACTTCACGAGCGGGACCCTGTACTTTACGGCCACGTCCGCGATCCTTTTAAGCTCTCCGGGGTCTGTCACGCCCCCGTACATCCTCGGCACGACGGAAAAGGTGCCGTCCTTCTGTATATTGGCGTGCGCCCTCTCGTTCACCAGGCGCGAGGTCTGGTCGTCCTCGCTCTGCCCCGGCCAGACCATCGACACGTAGTAGTTGAGCGCGGGCCTGCACAGGTCGCACCCGACCGTCTCCCAGCCGAGGGTATCCATGACCTCCCTGACGGACTTGAGCCCCCGCTCCCTGATGTTCTTTATCACGTCGTCCCTCGAGTACCTGGTGCAGCCGCAGATGTTGGTGGGCTGTGGGCGGCCCTGGAAGTTGGAGCCGAGCGTGGCCTCTAATATCTGGTCAACGACAGAGGCGCACCCGCCGCATGAGCCCGACGCCTTGGTCTCCCTCTTCACGTCGTCCCTTGTAAAGAGGCCCTTTTTCTCTATGGCCTCGACTATCATCTTCTTGGTTACGCCGTTGCACCCGCACACTATCGCGTCATCCGGCATCGCCTCCACGGAAGAGATGGCCTTGCCTCCGGCGGCGGTGTCCCCGAACATCAGGCTCTTTCTCTTCTGAGAGACGTCCGTGGACTCTCCATGTACTCGATGGATTCGGCGCCCATGCCCTCGTCTATGACGCCGGCGGAATACAGGTCTATGCCCGGTATCTTAAGCCTTGTAGAGACGGCCTGGGGCTTGAATACGAGGCGGCAGTCCCCGGCGAGATGGTTCGCGAGCACCCGTGCCTGCTCGAATATCGGCCCGACGAGGCCGAAGGTAGAGCCCCTGTGCTCAACGCACTCGCCGACCGAGTATACGGCCGGGTCGTAGGTCTGCATGCAGTCGCTGACGACTATCCCCTTGCGGCAGTATATCCCGGAAGACTCCGCAAGGGCCTTGTTCGGGACTATCCCCACGGACATGACGACGATATCGGCCTCGGCCTCCGTCCCGTCCTTGAACTTTACGGCCGAGACCTTCCCGTCCCCCAGTATCTCCACCGTCTCCTTGCCAAGGAGGACCCTTATGCCGAGCCTTTCGATATCTTCCCTGAGGAAGCCCGCGGCCGCGGCGTCGAGCTGCCTTTCCATTAGGCGCTCCATCAGGTGCACTACAGTCGTCTCCATCCCCAGGCTCAAGACCCCCCGTGCCGCTTCGAGCCCGAGGAGGCCGCCTCCTATCACCACCGCCTTGCCGCCCGTCCTGGAAAGGGACCTTATCCTCTCGCAGTCGTCCATGTCCCTGAACGAGACAACGCCTTCCCTGTCGTTGCCCGGCACCGAGAGGTTTATCGGGTGGGAGCCTGTGGCGAAGATGAGCTTGTCGTAGCGCGCCTCCACCCCACCTTCGGCCACGACGAGCCGGCTGCCCCTCCTTATCTCCCTGACCGCGCAGGCGGTGTGGAGCCTTATGCCGTTTTTTTCGTACCAGCCCCTGTCATGGAGCGTTATGTCCCCGATGGTCTTCTCCCCGGTAAGGACGTGTGAGAGGAGCACGCGGTTGTAATTCGGGTGCCTTTCCCTGCCGAATACCGTAATCTCGTACCTCTCCGGGTTTGTTTTGAGTATCTCCTCCACGCAGGCGTTCCCGGCCATGCCGTTGCCTATGACAACGAGTCTTTCCCTGCCCTTTTTCTCTCTCATAGCCCCTGCCTTTCTCTGTAAAACAGAAAGGCGCCCGGGGATTGCCGGGCGCCTTTGCCTATGGAAACCGCCGATCCCGGCGTTGAAGCTACATCGTGTACCCGCTCTCGCTGTGCTGCGCCAAGTCGAGCCCCGCTTGTCCTCCAGGCCGCGGGAAGAGCCATCTTTAACGTATCAAGCGAGCGCAGGCTTGAAAGGAGCGGTTAAAGGGCCTCAGTGCCCGTCTGCCCCGTCCTTATCCTTACGGTCTCCTCCACGGGGAGGACGAATATCTTTCCGTCCCCGATCTTGCCGGTCCTTGCCGCTCCGACGATGGCGTCAACGACCTTCGCGGCCATGTCGTCGGTAGTGACAACCTCTATCTTTATCTTGGGCAGGAAGTCCACCGTGTATTCGGCCCCCCTGTAGAACTCGGCGTGCCCCTTCTGCCTGCCGAACCCTTTTACCTCGGTGACGGTCATGCCCTCGATGTTTATGTCGTTCAGGGCCTTCTTGACCTCGTCGAGCTTAAAGGGTTTTATTATCGCCTCTATCTTTCTCATAGGAACCTCCCCTCCACTATTTGCCCCTCATGGGACATAGCGCGCCTTCCAACCAGTACCTCAGTGGGGTTTACGCACGCCGAAGTCAGGATAGGCGACGACCGACACCTCATGCTCGTCAAGCCCTTCTATCTCATGCTCCCTGGGCACCCTCATCGGGACTATCTTGTCGAGCACCCAGAAAAAGACGTACATCGTTATAAAGACAAAGACGATATTCGTAACGGTGCCCACTATCTGCGCGCCGAATTGGCTCGCGTCCCCGTAGAAAAGCCCCCTTACCGTACCTGTCACGCCGTTGAGCCCGTCGCCGTAGGTGCCGTCAGCGAAGAGGCCGAGGGCGAGCACCCCCCACGCGCCGTTGACGCCGTGGACCGATATCGCGCCGACCGGGTCGTCAACCTTGAGCGTCCGCTCGATGAAGAAGACGCTTACGCAGACCAATACCCCGGCTATCAGCCCTATGATCACCGCCGATACGGAATTCACGAAGGCGCATGGGGCCGTTATCGCAACGAGCCCGGCGAGCATGCCGTTCGCGGACATCGATATATCGGGTTTGCCGTACCTGATCCACATGTACATCATCGAGGAGAACGCCGCCGCACCTCCGGCGAGCATTGTGTTCGTCGCTATGACCCCGATCCTCAAGTCCCCTCCCGCAAGCGTCGAGCCGGTGTTGAAGCCGAACCAGCCGAAGGCGAGGATAAAGCAGCCCACGACCGCCATTGGGATATGATGGCCGGGTATGGCCACCGGCGTGCCGTCGGCTTTGAATTTACCGAGCCTCGGGCCCAGAACCATCGCGCCCGCCAGACCCGCCACGCCCCCCGTCATATGGACTACCGAAGACCCGGCAAAGTCGAGGTGGCCGTGGCCGAGCCCGAATTCCTTGCCCAACTGCGTAAGCCACCCGCCCCCCCACACCCAGTTAGCGTAGAGCGGGTAGACTATTGCGGATATGAAAAACCCATAGAAGATGAACGACTTGAACGTCCAGCGCTCGGCCATCGAGCCCGTGGGGATTGTAGCCGTGGTATCCATGAATACCATCTGGAAGAGGAAGACGGTGAATATTACGGCGTCATACGACATCCCTGAGAGGAAAAACCCGGTCGTGCCGAAGAGCCCGAAGTCCCTGCCGAAGAGGTGCACCGTAAATTCGTGGCTCAGGCTCGTGGCGCCCCCGAGAGAGGCCACCCCTCCGACCCCTCCCATCTGGAGGGCAAAGCCGCAGACCCAGTAGCCGAGCATGCCGAGGGCGTAGATCATGAAGTTCATCGCCATGGTGTGTCCCGCGTTCTTGGCCTGGGTAAAGCCGGTCTCGGCCATGGCGAACCCGGCCTGCATGAACATGACGAGGAAGCCGCAGACAAGCGTCCATACGATGTTTATGGCTATCCTGTTGTGTCCGACGACGTCGGCGAGCTTCGCGGCCAGGGGTTCGTTTGTCGCGAGGTTCTTAAGCTCATCCGCGGTCGGCGCATTGGCCGTGGCCCCGACCACGTCGGCCGCGCCGCCTATCGACGCGCCGGAGGGGTCGGGGACCGGCCCTCCATCTGCAAAGGCCGCGCAGGCGGAAAATAGCATGCCTATCAGTAAAAAGATGCTCAGTAACCGTCTTATTCGCATTTTATTCCTCCGGAAATCATCCTTCTTTAATGGGTGGCCGTTTTAGAGGCCGTGTGAGTTTGATAACTGGCCGTTAAAAAATCCGTGTCGCATGTCGTCCGCTGAAAATGCATAGCGAGTGCCCAGCCCGTAGATAGCCGCGGGAGAGCTTCAACCATCCGGGCTCGATACCCTGAGTTGAAACTATACCCGCCGCGGTTGGGACTATAACCCCTCTATCGATGCCTTGCCGATACCCTCCTCCCGGGATGTTTTTATGGAGGGGGAAAAGTCGCCCCCCTTGGCAGTGATAAGGCGCCTTTGCCTTATCTTGCGGCTTGCTATGGACAATTCAAGGTTACGCCGTTGTAACCGGATATCTGACGGGGATAACCCGGTCATTTATATGTAAAGCGTTTCTGCAACTTCAGTGCCACTCGAAATAACGTCTTTATTTAGCGCGATTCAAAAAAAAGCGCCGCCTTCGAATGCGGTCTTGCCGAATATATAATCATGGGCTGCACACAAATCAGTCAATCGCCCTTAAAAACCTCTCTACCGCCGTATTGCCGTATCTGAGAAGGTCCGGGACGTTGCGCGGGGTCTCTTCCACTATCTTTCCGGGGTCTATGACGCCCTTCAGTGCCTCAAGCTCCCGGCCGTTTACCTCTATCCAGTCCTTTATCATATCCCCGGTCACCTCAAGGTGGAACTGCACGCCGTAGGCGTTCCTACCAACGCGTATGAGCTGATTTGGGAACATCTCCGAG
The DNA here is from genome assembly GCA_016235365.1 of Deltaproteobacteria bacterium. GTDB lineage: Bacteria > Desulfobacterota > GWC2-55-46 > GWC2-55-46 > GWC2-55-46 > JACRLF01. The sequence goes on from JACRLF010000008.1 coordinate 25,158, forward strand.
GATGCGAGGTTGACGGCGCCGGGGGGGACGTCGAACGTGTCGCCGTGCCATTGAAAGACGGTAAACTCCTCGGGGAACCCCAGAAAGAGCCTGTCCGCCATCCCATCAATCGTGAGCCTTACTTTGTACCACCCTATCTCCTTGCCCTTACCCTTATACACCCTCGCCCCGGCCGCCCTGGCGAGCATCTGGGACCCGAGGCATACGCCTAAGAACGGCAGGCCGGACCTCAGGACCGACTCGATGAGCCGGAGCTCCGCGCTTATGAACGGATGGATATCCTCCTCATATACCCCCATAGGGCCGCCGAGCGCTATGACCGCCGAATAACCCTGCGCGGTCCGGGGCAGACCCTGCCCCCTGAATACCTTTATGAACTCTGGCGCGAACCCGGCCCTTCTCAGAGGGGCCTCTATTATGCCGAGCCCTTCGCACTCCACGTGCTGTATGACAAGAACTTTTTTAAAGGCCATGACGGATTCCTTTACGGGTCGCTAACCGTTCTTTCCCTCAAACGCCATAATACAGATTCATTAAGGCCGCTCAAAAGGCTCCAGATGCAAGGAGCCGAGGAGCGAGGAATGAGGCGTAGTGCGTTGCTACGCCGCAGTGACGAGCGACGATGACGACACCGCAGATGGGGCTTTTTCAGCGGCCGCTAACCGTTCTTTCCCTCAAACGCCATTATAAGCACCTCGGCTATCTCGGCCATCGTCTTCCTCTTATCCATGCTTATCTTTCTTATGCGGGAGAACGCCTCGTTCTCGGAGAGCCTCTCCCTCTCCATCAGGAGCCCCTTGGCCCGCTCTATGAGCTTTCTCTCCTGTATGGCGTTTTTAAGGTCGCGGTTCTCCTTCTTCAGGTTCTGGAACTCCTGAAAACGGGAGAGCGCGAGCTCTATGGCGGGCCTCAGGTCCTCAAGCCTCACGGGTTTCATGAGGTACGCCATGACCCCGGCCTGCGCGGCCCTCTTTACCGTATCCTCGTCCCAGATCGCGGTCAGGAGCACCACCGGCACCGGACAATCCCTCCCGATCTCGGACGCCGCGCATACGCCGTCCTTGACCGGCATCTTGACGTCCATGATGACGAGGTCCGGGCCCTTTGTCCTGCATATCTCCACGGCCTCCTGCCCGTTGCTCCCCTCCGCGACAACGGTGAAGCCGCACTCCTCGACAAGGCCCTTTACCACGAAACGCTCTTTCGCGTTATCGTCTATTATGGCGATCCTCTTCATGTCCGATTTAAAATAGCAAGAACAATGCCGCCGTGATTTTACGGGGTTTTAAGCGGTTCAGGGCGTATCTTTGCCTGAGCGGGCGCGGGGTCTGCGGTTTTTTAAGGCTGGAGTGATGAAATTTTATGCAGATTTGAACATGCCTTGAAGATTCCCCGCGGCTTGCCGCGGGGAATCTTCGACATATAAGGAAGTATCTATTTCTATTCGCTCGCTTGACCCCGCAGCTTGGCTATCGGGGAATGCGCTCGCTATGCATGTTCATGTAGATATCCTTATACCTCCTTGCGGAGGCTTCCCACGAAAAGACCTCCCTCATCCCCTCCGCCTGAAGCGCCTTCCAGGCCTTTTTATCTCCGTAGGCCGCAATGGCCTCCATGACCTTGGCCGTCAGGGCCTCCGGGGAGTATTCGGCGAACTTGAAGCCGTTGGGGTTCTCCTCCGCGTAATCGCGCACCGTGTCATCGAGCCCGCCCGTGGCCCTGACGACCGGGACAGTGCCGTACCTGAGGCTGTACATCTGGTTGAGGCCGCAGGGCTCGAACCTGGAAGGCATCAGGAAGATGTCGCTCCCCGCCTCCACAAGGTGCGACAGCCTGTGGTTGAAGGCTATCCTGACCGAGAGCTTTTCAGGATAGCGGACTGCCAGCCCTTTGATGAGGTCCTGGTACTTCCTGTCCCCTGAGCCGAGTATTACCATCCCGAGGCCGCGCTCCATAAGCTTCGGCATGGCGTCGCAGAGGATGTCGAACCCCTTCTGCTCTGCAAGCCTCGATATCATGCCTATGAGGGGGACTCCCGCCTTCAACTCAAGGCCAAACTCCTTGAGGAGGGCCTGTTTGCATATAGCCTTGCCACTTAAGTCTCTCTCCGAGTACCTTGCAGGGATGAGCGGGTCTGTCTCCGGGTTCCACTCGCCGTAGTCTATGCCGTTTATAACGCCGTGAAGGTCCTTGCTCCTTTTCTGCAAGACCCCTTCGAGCCCTGCTCCGTACTCCTTTGTCTGTATCTCCCTGCCGTACGCCTCGCTTACGGTCGTTATCATCCCGGAGAATACAAGCCCGGCCTTAAGCAGGTTCATCTTGCCCCAGAACTCAAGCCCCTCAGGGCCGAAGAGCTCTGGGCTCAAGCCAGTAAGCCGGAAAAGCTCCGCCGGAAAAACGCCCTGGTACGCGATGTTGTGGACAGTGAATACCGTGGCGGTCCTTGAAAAGAACGGGTCTTTGCCGTATGAATCCCTGAGATACGCCGGGATCAATCCCGTCTGCCAGTCGTTGCAGTGTATCACGTCGGGCCTGAACCCTATGGCCTTGGCGGTTTCTATCACGGCCCTTGAGAAAAAGGCGAACCTCTCGAGGTTGTCGAAGTAGTCCCCTTCCGGAGTGCCGTAGAGAAAACTCCTGTCAAAGTACTCGTCGCGCCTTATGAAAAAGACGGGCACGCCCTTTGATGTCCCCTTCAACACCTCCACCCCTATCTTTCTCAAGCCCACGGGGACCGCCACGTCTATATCGACCGGCTTGACGTCGAAACCGCCCTCGGCCACCTGCCTGTGGAAAGGGAGGATGAGCGCCACGTTGCAGCCGAGGTCTTTGAGCGCGACGGCCAATGACCCGGCCACCTCCGCGAGCCCGCCGGTCTTGGCAAAAGGGATCGCCTCCGGGGAGGCTATCAATACATTGAAGCTCCCCGCGGCTTTTCCGCGGGAATCTTCGACATATAAGGAAGTATCTATTTCCATTCGCTCGCTTGCCCCCGCAGCAAGCTGCGGAGAATGCGCTCGCTATGCATGTTCAGGCCCATGGCGCAAACTTAACAGAAAAAAGAGGGGGTTTCAAGGGGATTTGGAAGGCCGTCATTCAGTACCGTCGTTTTGGTTTGCCTATCAAGCGCGGTTTATGTTAAAAATATATATACACTTACGGGCGCGCCCTTACATAATTTCCCCTGGAGATTAGACTTGCCGTTCCTAAAATCCCTCAACCCCATACAGGCCGAGGCCGTCACCTTCGGCGACGGCCCGCTCCTGATCCTCGCCGGGGCCGGCAGCGGCAAGACAAAGGTCCTTACCGCCCGCATCGCCTATCTCGTGCTCAGAAAGGGCGTCCCGCCGGAGAACGTCCTGGCCGTGACGTTCACGAACAAGGCCGCCGGAGAGATGCGCAGGAGGCTCTTCTCCCTTATCGGGGATAGGGCCCAGAGGCTCTGGCTCGGCACCTTCCACTCAATCGGCGTCAAGCTCCTCAGGAGGGAGGCGCGCTCCGCCGGCATCGGACACGACCTGACGATATACGACGACGACGACCAGCTCTCGCTCATAAAGCAGGTGATGGGAGATATCTCCATAAGCGAGAAGACCTTCTCCCCCAAGGCTGTCCTCGCGCGCATAAACCAGGCCAAGAACGAAAACATCAACGCCTCGGAGTTCGCGAAAGACGCCCGCGACTTCCTCTCCGAAAGGGTGGCCAGGGTGTACTCCCTCTACCAGAAGAAACTGCGGGAGTACGGCGCCATGGACTTCGGGGACCTCATCTGCGAGCCGGTGAAGCTGCTCAGGCAGAACCCCCATATACTCAAGGGCTATCAGGACCTCTTCCAGTACCTGCTCGTGGACGAGTACCAGGACACGAACAGGGCCCAGTACGCGTTGACGAACCTCCTCGCCTCAGGGACGCGCAACCTCCTTGCCGTCGGCGACCCGGACCAGTCGATATACGCGTGGAGGGGGGCCGATATAGGCAACATACTCGACTTCGAGAAGGACTACCCGGACTCCACGACCCTGAGGCTCGAACAGAACTACCGCTCCACGAAGAACATCCTCTCGGCGGCAAACTCCGTCATAGTCAAGAACAGGGCGCGCCTGGAAAAGACGCTCTGGACTGAGAACCCGGCCGGGGATACGCTCCTCTACGAAGAGGCGCGGGACGAGTACGACGAGGCGCGCCGCGTGATAAAGGGGGTCAAGGGGCTCCTTGACGGGGACAGGTCGTGCTCCTACAGGGACTGCGCGATATTCTACAGGACGAACGCCCAGTCAAGGGTCTTTGAAGAGCAGCTCATGCGCGAGGGCATACCCTATACGATAGTGGGCGGGGTGAGGTTCTACGACAGGAAAGAGATAAAGGACGCGGTCGCGTACCTCCGGGTGATAGCCAACCCGAATGACTCGCTGAGCCTCCAGCGCGTGATAAACAACCCTCCGAGGGGGGTGGGCAAGGCGACGTTCGACAGGGTGCTCGCCTTGAGCGCGGAGCGCGGGGTATCGCTCTTTCAGGCCTTTGGAGAGGCTATTAATAGCGGCGCGCTCAATAAGACGAGGGTCAGGGGGTTCCTGGAGGCCTGCGAGGGGTTCCGCAAGGACATCGGGAGGTTGAGCCTCCATGAACTCGCCCTGAGGCTACTTGAGGACTCCGGGTACATGCTCATGTGGCAGGAGGACGGCTCAGAGGAAGCCATGGAAAGGGTGGAGAACATCTTCGAGTTCATCTCCGCCATAAAGGACTTCGAGTCCGTGAACAAGGACGCCTCTCTGTCCGGCTTCCTCGACCAGGTGGCGCTCATAAGCGATATGGACACATACGACGACGCCCCTGACCGCGTTACCCTCATGACGCTCCATTCGGCAAAGGGGCTTGAGTTCAGGGCGGTCTTCATGGCAGGCATGGAAGAGGGGCTCTTCCCCCATTCAAGGAGCAAGGACGACCCGGAGAGCCTCGAAGAGGAGCGCAGGCTCTGCTACGTGGGCATGACGAGAGCCCGGGAGCGCCTCCACCTCTATTCGGCAAAGACAAGGACGGTCTACGGCGAGACGAGATACCAGATGCGGAGCAGGTTCATAGACGAGGTCCCTCCGGAGCTACTGACGATGATCTCTACGGAGCCCCAGGGCCAGAAGCGGGTATATACGGACGAGCCTTACTATACCTCGGAAGACAGCCAGACAGGCGCGCATACGGACGACACATCAGACCCCCTGCCCTGGAAGGTAGGCTCGAAGGTCATGCACCCGAGCTTCGGCCCCGGGGTGATAAAGGAGCGTTGCGGACAGGGCCCTGACGCGAAGCTCACCGTGAACTTCAAGGACTACGGGGTGAAGAAGCTCGTCGTAAAGTACGCCTCCCTCTCGCCGATAAACTGAGCTTGCGGGCGGTTTTGATCATATCAGTTATGGAAAATTCTTTGTTCCAATCCAAATGTTTACCTTTTACGAAAAATATGTAGAGGCGTAGGATGGGTTGAGCGCAGCGAAGCCCGTCATTCATGGCGTACAATAATTGAGAAGCGTAGGATGGGTTGAGCGCAGCGAAGCCCATCATTCATGGCGTACAATAATTTGAGGCGTTGAGACGATGACGGAATACCGTCGTTTGTGGCTTCCGGGCGGGACATATTTTTTCACCGTCAATCTCGCCGAGCGGAGGCGCGACTTATTGGTCAGGCATATCGACGTCTTACGCGAGGCCGTAAGACAGGTGAAGGCGCGCCATCCATTCCGTCTTGACGCCGTTGTTGTGTTGCCGGACCATCTGCATTGCGTCATAACATTGCCGCATGGCGATGACGATTTTGCCGTCCGGCTGGGCGCGGTCAAGGCGAATTTTTCGCGGCGCATCCCCAGCGGCGAGCGCCGCTCACCGAGCCGCGTCTCAAAACGCGAACGCGGCGTCTGGCAACGCAGGTATTGGGAGCACGCCATCCGCAACGAGGATGACTTCAGACGGCATCTGGATTACCTTCATTACAATCCGGTCAAGCACGGGTTGGTAACGCGCGTGTCGGATTGGCCATATTCGTCATTCCACCGATACGTCCGTCGCGGCGCATACCCATTGGATTGGGCCGCTTGCACGGATGATGTCGCCGCAGGCGAGCGATGATAATTTTGTGATGTGGTGTGATGCGATGGGCTTCGCTTCGCTCAACCCATCCTACCGTGCTGAAATGCTCGGGGTACGCCCTCGACATGTACGCCGGCTGGCGCAAAAAGGGACGCTACGAAAAGAAGGGCGCGGCGTGTTCTTAAAAGAACATATCGCCGAGTGGAAGCGAAATCAATGTCCGCATGAAATGACAAATGGCACTATAAGCGGACCCGATCCCAACGTTAGAGCCAACTTTTGACAGAAGCACACCAGAAGTCCGCTTGAAGCACGGTAGGATGGGTTGAGCGCAGCGAAGCCCATCACCTCAACGCCTCACCGTCCACTCCGTCCCCTTCGGCGTATCCTCCAGCGCTATGCCACGGCTCAAAAGCAACTCCCTTATCGAATCGGCCTTCTTGAAGTCCCTCAACCGGCGCGCCTCGTTCCTCTCCATTATAAGCCTCTCTATCTCTTCGGCGGGCATGGCTGAGCGGGAGTTCTTCTCCCTGAAGTACCCCTCCGGGTCCTTGTTGAAGATGCCGAGGAACCTGCCGGCCTCCTTGAACGCGAAGAGTATGAAAGACAGCTCCGTTGCGCTTGTCCGCTTTCCCGACGCCCTGGCCTCATCGAGGGCCCTGTTAGCCCTGTTGACCTCCTTGAAGATATTGCCTATCACCTCGGCGGTGTTGAAGTCGTCGTCCATCGCCTCTATCAGGCCGTTCAGCCTCTCCTCAGAGCCGCTTGGTCGGCTATCCGCGGCAACGGCATCGGGGCATTCGTCCGCTATCCTCTTTAGCGTCTTGTAGAACCTCTCCACCGCGGCCTCTGCCTCGTTCAGGGAGTCCTGCGTGTAGTCTATCGGCGAGCGGTAGTGGCTCGATAAGAGAAAGAGCCGCAGGACCTCGCTGGTATGCTCCTTGAGCGCGTCCCTGATGTTCAATATGTTGCCGAGCGACTTGCTCATCTTCTCTTTTTCGATGTTCACGAACCCGTTGTGGAGCCAGTACCTCGCATACGGGGCCTTGCCGGTAGCGGCCTCGCTCTGGGCTATCTCGTTCTCGTGGTGCGGGAATATGAGGTCCCTGCCCCCGCCGTGTATGTCTATGGTCTCATCGAGCCACTTCATGCACATGGCCGAGCACTCTATGTGCCATCCAGGCCTGCCCATACCCCAGGGGCTCTCCCACGAGGGCTCCCCGGGCTTGCCCGCCTTCCAGAGGGCGAAGTCCAGCGGGTCATTCTTCCTCTCGTCCACCTCCACCCTGGCCCCGGCCTCGAGCTCGTCGATGTTCTTTCCGGAGAGCTTGCCGTAGTCCTTCTTGAGCTTGACCGAGTAGTAGACGTCCCCGTCCACCGCGTAGGCGAAGCCCTTCCCTATCAGCCTTTCCGTCACCTCGATTATCTCTTTTATGGTCTCGGTCGCCTTCGGCCTGTAAGTGGGCAACTCCACGCCGAGGGCCGCCATATCCTCGTCGAACGCCTTGATGTAGCGGACCGCTAACTCCGCCGGGTCAACGCCCTCCTCGTTCGCGCGGTTTATTATCTTGTCGTCCACGTCGGTATAGTTCCTGGCGTACTCCACCTTGTAGCCCCTGTACTTGAGGTACCTGTATATGACGTCGAACGAGACCGCGCTCCTTGCGTGCCCTATGTGGCTGTGGGCGTATACCGTGGGGCCGCAGACGTACATCAATACCCTGTCCGGGTTCCCCGGAGAGAAGTCCTCCTTACCCCTTGTAAGCGAATTGTAGAGTCTTATCCCCATATAGACCGCCGTTGTCGTTTATTTTTCATGGCCATGCCAAAACCGCATGACCTCGTCTATCACTCAAAGCCCTTGAGCCTCTCCATTGCCCTCTCCCTGCCGAGTATCTTGAAGACGTTCACCAACTCTATGCCCTCGGTCTGTCCCGTGAGGGCGCACCTTATAGGCATGAAGAGCCTCCTGCCCTTCTCACCCGTGGCCTCTTTAACCCCCTTGATGACCCTGGCGTAGGCCGCCTCGTCGATTGCCGAGAGCCCCTCGACCACGGCCCTTGCCGCCCTTATGACCGCCCTGGCGTAAGGCTCCCGGAGTATGGCGCGCGCCTCCTCCGTTACCGCCATCCCCTTGCCGATGAAGGGCTCCATGAGCCGCTTCAGATCGTTCAATGTAGCGGCGTTGTGCCTTAAGAGCCCGACTATCTCCTTGAGCCTCTCCTCGTCAACCCCTTCCACCCCAATGCCGGAGAGCTCGATGAGCCTTACGGGGTCTGCGCCTTCGATGGAGAGCCTGTTAAAGTGCCTGAGACTCTCGATATCGAATACCGAGGGGCTCCTTGAGAGCCTCTTGAGCGAAAATGACCGGGCCATCTCATCAAGACACAAAAGCCCGGGGGCCGGAGTCCAGCCGAGCCTTGCCACGGTATTGAGCACCGCCTCAGGCAGAAACCCCTCCCCCCTCAAAGACCTGATCGAGGCGCTCTCATCCCTCTTGCCGAGCGGCGTCCTGTCCGTAGAGAGCACCAGGGGGATATGCGCGTAGTAAGGGGGCGCGAAACCGAGCGCCTCGAAAAGGAGCATCTGCCTCGGCGTATTGGATATGTGGTCGTCGCCCCTTATGATGTGCGTTATGGACATGAGCGCGTCATCGACGACCACGGCGAAGTTATATGAGGCGATGGCGTCCGAGCCGATGATGATGAAGTCCCCTATCACCCTTGAATCGAAGGTCAACGGGCCGTGCACCGCGTCCGTGAACCTGACTATCCTTTCAGGGACCTTGAACCTTATGACCGGGGCAACCCCCTCCGGCGCATCCGGGCCTTCGATGTACCTGCACCTGTTGTCGTACCGGGGCGGCAGGCCTTTTGATATCTGGGACCTTTTAAGCTCCTCAAGCCGCTCCTTCGCGCACCAGCACCTGTAGGCGAGCCCCCTTTGGACGAGCCCGGCGGCGTAACCCCTGTAGATATCCAACCGCTCGGACTGCCTGTATGGGCCGCTGCCCCCGTTGTCCGGGCCCTCGTCCCAACGAAGCCCCAGCCACTCAAGGTCCTCAAGGGCGGCCTTCTCAAAGGCGGCGCTCGACCTCTCTACGTCGGTATCCTCTATCCGGAGGACGAGCTTGCCCCCGTGGACCCTGGCAAAGAGATAGTTGAAAAGGGCGGTCCTGACGCTGCCGACGTGGAGCAGGCCCGTGGGGCTCGGCGCGAACCGCGTCCTTATCTCTTCACGCCTGGTATCAATTCCAGTGCGCAATCTATCGCTTCTCCTCTATGAGCGCGACGGCATAGGCCGAGATCCCCTCGCCGCTGCCGGTAAAACCGAGCCCCTCTTCGGTCTTCGCCTTCACGTTCACCCTGCCTGAGTCGCACCCGGCGGCGCCGGATATCCTCTTTACCATCTCCGGTATGTGGGCCATGAGGCGCGGTGCCTCGCACACGACCGTCGAGTCTATGTTGACGACGCCGAAGCCCGCGTTGTCGACAAGACGCGCCGCCATGATGAGGAGCTCGATGCTCGATATGTCCTTATAGGCGGCGTCCGTCGCGGGGAAGTGCCTCCCTATGTCGCCCAGGGACGCGGCCCCTATGAGCGCGTCTATTATCGCGTGGAGAAGGACGTCCGCGTCCGAGTGGCCGAGGAGGCCCTTTGAAAAAGATATCTCCACGCCCCCCAGGACAAGCCTCCTGCCCTCTACCAGCCTGTGAGCGTCGTATCCGAAACCTACTCTCATATCAACCCCCGAACCCGGCGCCCGCCTTGAAGCTCCCCGCGGCTTGCCGCGGGGAATCTTCGACATGTAAGGAAGTATATATATCCGATTCGCTCGCCTGACCCCGCGGCTTTTCCGCGGGCTGGGCGCTCGCTATGCATGTTCAGCGGCCGCCGCTCTCTCTCCAATCGAGTATGCACCCGGCAAGGGCCATATCCTCGCCGGTGGTGATCTTTATATTCTCGTACGACCCCTCCACCACCGTCACGTCAAACCCCAGCCTCTCCACAAGCGAGCTCTCGTCCGTCCCCAGGAACCCGTCGCTCGCCGCGGCCTCCAACGCCTTTGAGAGTATGTCCGCCCTGAAGGCCTGGGGGGTGTGCACCGCCCAGAGGAGGTCCCTCGGCAACGTCCTTTTGACAACCCCTCCGGAGACCTCCTTCACCGTATCCTTTACCCGGACAGCGGACACGGCGCACCCGGAGCGCCGTGCCGCCCGGAGCGTATCTTCCACGGCATCGAGCGTCACAAGCGGCCTCGCGCCGTCGTGGACGACCATATAGTCCCATCCGCCCCCCGCGGCCCTGACCCCGTTATATACCGAATCCTGCCGCTCCGGCCCGCCCGCCGTGACGGAGACGACCTTCTTGAAGGAGTGCTTATCGACTATCTCCCTCCGGCAGAAATCCTCATCCCCGGCCCCGACCACGACCACGATAGCCGTAACGAGGGTGGAGGCCTCGAACGGAGCGAGAGCGCGCGCGAGCACCGGGACCCCGTTAAGCGGGAGGTAGTTCTTCCTCTTAGACCCCATCCTGCGCCCCATGCCGCCGGACGGGATGATAGCCAGCACCTTTTTACCCGTGGCCTTATCTTCCATCAACAACCCTTATACGCGAAGGTTTTTGAACATGCATAGCGAGCGCATTCCCCGTAGCTTGCTACGGGGTCAAGCGAGCGAATAGGAATAGATACTTCCTTATATGTCGAAGATTCCCCGCGGCTTAGGCCAGCGGGGAGCTTCAAACTCAAAAGGGGTCTGGGCCGCCTGGGGCCTGTTGTGAGCCTACAGTTTAATAGAATTCCCGCCCGTTTAAAAGCGATTTTTGCCGCGCACGAGCGCGGGGCGGCGGACAAGGCCGCCATAAAAAAAGCCGGGTATTTTTGATTACAATACCCGGCCCGAACGTCCATGCCGCAAAGCGCTACTGGTATAAAGCCCTTTTCACGTTCTCCTTGAAGTCTTCCTTGACCTTGGAGAATATCATCCGTCCGCCCGCCGTCTGCAGGACGCTCGTTATGGACACATCGACCGTTTTTCCGACATACCCCCCGGCGTTGTCTATCACCACCATCGTGCCGTCGTCAAGGTACCCTATCCCCTGGCCCTGCTCCTTGCCCTCCTTCATGACGGGTATGCTCATGACCTCACCGGGCAGGACCACGGGCTTGAGGGCCGTGGCGAGCCTGTTTATATTCAGCACGTCGACCCCTTGGAGTTCGGCCACCTTATCAAGGTTGGAGTCGTTCGTAAGTATCTTGCCGCCTGTCTCCTTCGCCATGGCGACGAGCTTGGCGTCAACCTCTTTTATGTCCGGGAAGTCCCTGTCCGAGACAACCACCCTGATTTTTTTATTATCGCGCATCTGCTTGAGTGTGTCGAACCCGCGTTTGCCGCGGGCCCTTTTGACCCCGTCTGAAGAGTCCGCCACGTACTGGAGTTCCTGGAGCACGAACTGCGGCACTATGAACCCGCCTTCAAGAAAACCCGTCTCGCAGACCTCGGATATCCTGCCGTCGATTATGACGGACGTGTCCACGATAAGGTCCCGCGCGTCAGGCGTCGCCTTTTCGTCGAATTTCCTGCCTTTGAGGAGTTCGTTATTCTCCCTGATGACGTTGAAAGCGCCAACGCCCGCGAACTCATCCCCTTTTTTCATGCCGATGCTCAAGCCCACATACCCTATCACGCTGTTGGCAAGGAGATAGGCCGCGAACTCGAGGTACTTGTCGTCCAGGAAGTTTAGTACGAGCGGATAGGTAAGGAGGTTTGCTACGATAAGTCCTATGATAAGCCCGGCAGCCCCGCCTGCTATGACCTTGAGCGGGGTCTTTTTCACCCTCTCTTCAAAGATTATCGCCAATATGAATATCAACAGGCCGCTTACAAACCCTATGTAGGCGAGCTTTGAGCCGCTTATCTCGTATACGATTAAATACCCGCTCGCCGATGCGAAGACGGCCAGCAAAGCCCGCATCAAAATGAGGAACACCCACCAACCCCCCTTTTATTTCTGCATAATGCGGTATATCTCTTCTTCCACCTTTTCTTCTTTAAGATTTTTAGCGATGGAAAGCTCTTTTATCAGGAGGTTCTTGGCGGTATCCAGCATCCTTCGTTCGCCGAAAGAGAGTTCCTTGTCGTGCTTGAGCATGTAGAGGTCCCGGAGCACGCTGGCCACTTCCAATACGCAACCGCTCTTTATCTTGTCGGTATACTCACGGTAACGCCTGTTCCACGTCTGGTTGTCGAGCGTTATCTCCTTCTTTTCCTTCAAGATGTCATAGACCTTGATGACCATGCTCTTTTTGACTATCTTCCTGAGGCCGACCGTGGACGCGGTGTCGACAGGCACCATTATGGTGGCTTCCGAATCGAGTATCTTGAGGATGTAGAAGTGTTTGTTCTGGCCGGAGACATCCCTGCTTTCTATTCCCAGGATGGTCCCTACGCCGTGGGCGGGGTATACCGCGAGTTCGCCTATTTTAAAAGCCTGGACATCGGTCTTAAGCATCGAACTCCTTATACGTACGTCTGAGTGTGAGGAGGATATGGGTGTACATGAATTTTATAACACAGTCCATACATGCAAGTCAAATCTTATTGCGGTTCATCCCCACGCCTGTGGGGAACACGAATTAAAATGTCAGCACAGCGCAGGGGCCAACGGTTTTATTTCGCCGGGCCTGAAAACCTAAACAAGACCGGAAAAAGGCCTGAACCGAAGTTTTTAAAGCCCCGCCCCCGGTCATCGGTCGACACTGGGGATGCTGAAAGACCCCGGCTCGACGTCCGGGTCTATCTCCACCTCCGAGTACCTGATGCTGAACCTCTCCCTGCCGTCGATGGAGATATTGAACGGGATATATGCGCCTGAAACCTTTCTATAGTCGGCCAGGGCGACACTGAGCACCTCCGTGCCGCCCCTGGACTTTACGATATCCTTCACGCGGCCGTCCCCGTCCGTCGTTACGCTGTACCAGCTGCCGGCGGCCCTATTCATCGCCGGGGGCGCGCCCGCCTCCCCCATGAGGAAGGAGACCACTTCGCCCGCGCTGAAGGGATACGGCATGGACGGGTCTTCCCAGTTGAATATCCGCGGAGGGCGTCCGGAAAATACAAAGAGCTCCCTCCCGTCGCTTACAAGGAGGGCGATCACCTGGTTGAAAGGCCCCATGACCTCTATCCTGAATTTATCCGGGCTCTCAACGAGTACGCGGGCCCTGCCGGTCAGAGGTATCGACCTCCTCAACTCCACCACCGCTTCAGCCCGCAATGCCTTGGGCCTTGCGGGGACGGCCTCCGCCAGGGGCCGCGCTTGCGGGGCGTAGAACACGGCGCACCCGCCGAGCAGCGCCGCCGCCGCGACGACGGGGATAAAGGCACGGACGCGCGATAGAGTGTTGCCGCGCACCGTTACCTGACCTTGAGCTCTTTGCGGAGCTTTTCAAGCTTGTCTTTTATCTTGACGTTGGACGGGTCCGCTTCCATAGCCGACTCGTAGGAGACAAGCGCCTTCTGCCTGGAGTTGTTCTTCAGGTACGCATCCCCCAGGTGCTCCATGACGATAGGGTCCTTCGGCAGCAGCCTGGTAGCCTTCTCAAGCTCCGCCACGGCCTTGCCGAACTCGCCTTTCTTGTAATACACCCAGCCGAGGCTGTCTATGATCTGGCCGCTGTCGGGCTTTATATCGAGGGCCTTTTTTACGAGCCGCTCGGCCTCATCGAGCTTCACCCCCCTCTCGGCGTATGTATACCCTATGTAGTTGAGCGCGTTGGCGTGCTTGTCGTCGATGCCCAGGACCTTGTACATCGCATCGATGACCTTCTCATCCATCTTGGCGTCGTCATAAAGCACGCCGAGCTGGAAATAGAGCTCCGGGTCTTTCGGGTTTATCTTGATCGCCTGCTCCATGACCCCTATGCCCTCGCCGTACCGCTTGGCCTCCCTGTAGACCGAGGCAAGGAGCTTCAGGAGGTCGACGCTGTCGGGCTTGAGCTTGACCGCCTCGCTCAGCTCCTTTATCGTGCTCTCTATCCTCCCCTGGCGCTCATAGATGTACGCAAGGTGTATCTTGGCGTCTATGAAGCCCGCGTCGTTCTGCGGTATCATCTTGAACTGGGCGGCCGCGCTTTCGATGTCGCCTTTTTCCTCGTACACGGTGGCGAGATAGTAGCGCACCCTCGTGGAATCCGGGCTTGCGGCCAGCACGCTCATGAACTTTTCTATCGCGTCGTCGTACTGCTTTTTCTCGAAGTAGATGATGCCCGTCTTGACCATCGCCTCGAGCCTGTTATCCTCGTACCTCTCAAGCTCCCTGTACTGCTCCAGCGCCTCATCGAGCCTGTTCTGCTGCAGATAGAGGGCCCCGAGGCGGTTTATCGCCGCCGGGTTTGGCATCACGGTCAGCCCCTTGCGGTAGACCTCGATGGCCTCGTCGAACTTCTTCTCTATCTCATAGGCTATGCCGAGCTCGAAGTAGGCGGCGGCGAAATGCGGGTTTATCTCCGCGGCCTTCGTGTAGTGCTTCTCCGCTTCGGCGTAGTTGCCCCTCTCGAACTCTATCTTGGCCAGGTAGTAGTAGGCCATTATCGAATCCGGGTTCACGGACAGGAGCCACTTGAGCGTCTCAACCCCCTTGTCGTACTCCTTCTGCCTCGCGTACAGGGCGCCGAGGAAGAGGTAGTTCTTGGTGTTCTTCGGATCGAGCCGTATCGCGGCCCTGTACTTCTCGGCGGCGGCGGCGTCGTTCTTTATCGAGGAGAAGAGCTCCGCGAGCGACACATAGGAGTTCGGGTACTTCGGGTCTATCTCTATGGCCTTCTCAAGGTGCTTCTGCGCCTGCTCGACGTTGCCGGCCGACATGTAGAGCTGCCCTATTTCGGCGTAGAGGACCACGGACTTCGGGTCAAGGGCTATCGCTTTCCTGTAGGCGTCGATAGCGGCAGTGAAGTCGCCTTGCTTCCTGAGGAGCTGCGCGGTCAGGAAGTAATAGTATGACTCGGAGTTTTCATTGGTCGAGCCTTTATAGGGGTATACCCGTCCCGCCTCCTGCGCCGAGGCGCCGTATACTGAAGCCTGGATAAGGAAAACGGCCGTCACCGCCGGCAGGATGATCCTTTTCATGATATCAGATACCATATTCTCTGAGCCTCCGAATGGCGCCGGTATACGGCTGAAGAGTCCATATTTCTTAGTATTATAGTTAGCTATCGCCGGCAAGGTGTATGGTGTTGGGAAGACTGCTTTTGGATGGTTTCAGCGCCTTTTCTTCGACGAGCAGAAAAAGATTGAGACAAACCGGAGTGCGCCATGTTTAATTCTAACATCTTTCACGGGTACAGTCAATAAATCCCGTTGTACCGCGGTGCGCGCAATACGAGGGGTTTTCCCGATGG
Organism: Deltaproteobacteria bacterium; assembly: GCA_016235365.1. Taxonomy (GTDB): domain Bacteria; phylum Desulfobacterota; class GWC2-55-46; order GWC2-55-46; family GWC2-55-46; genus JACRLF01. Next base: position 40,636 of record JACRLF010000008.1, read on the forward strand.
GATGAAGGGTGTGGACGTCTTGCGACGCCTCGGATTTTACGGAAGGCGGCCTAATAAGGCCGGGGCCGCAGGCATGTGTACAGGTCAGTTCTTCCTCTGCCTCTCAAGCCTCTCGCGGACGTCCGGGGGCAGGTGCAGGCCCTCGGTGTCTATGCCGGAGAGGATGTCGGTGAGCACCTCTATCCTGTCCCTGACGTTGAGGCCCTTATGTATGAGTATCCTCTGCTCTCCCCTGAGCTTGAATATCCCGCCGTACGTGTAGACGGCGCCTTTGCAGAGGTCCTCGTAGCCGAGTTTTATAGAAAGCTTTTCAGCCGTCTCTTCGAGCTTTGTCAGAAGGGTTTCGTCTTTCATCACGTATTATTTTCCCCGTTTACGCCCCCACTGTCAAGGAAAAGAATGACAGGAAGGGAATAACGAAGCCCCCGGGTTCTCCTGCGCCGGCCCCGGAGAACCCGGGCCCAACCCATGAAAAAACAAAAAAACAAAGGGGTTGACACCATACGGTCATTGGTTTATATTTCATACAGGGTCGCCGCAGAAGGCGCCCGGATAAGATTTGCCGGCACAAAATGCATGAAAGGAGCGCCCGGATGTCCGAGAACATCATAAACGTCTCAGATTCCAATTTCGATTCCATTATCCTAAAGTCCGATATGCCCGCGCTGGTGGACTTCTGGGCGAGCTGGTGCGCCCCGTGCAAGGCGATAGCCCCTGTGGTGGACGAGATGGCCGCGCAGTACAGCGGCAAGGTAAGGGTGGCCAAGATGAACGTGGACGACAACCCCGCCACGCCCGGCAAATACGGCGTCAGGGGCATCCCGACACTTATCCTCTTCAAGAACGGGAAGATAGTGGACCAGCTCGTAGGGGCGGTGCCCAAGAGCCAGATAAAAGAGCTTATCGACAAGGCCCTGTAACCCCCTGCAATGCCCCCTTCGCTCAACGCCGCCGGACGGGCCGACAGCCATGCTTCTTAAAAAATGGCGGGGATGCGCGTGCATCTCCGCCCTTTTTTCGTCTCGACGCCTATGATCCTCGATCCGGGCGCATCACCCTCACTTCTCCGGCCCCTTCCCCTCGTACCTGCATTTACAGATATCCGTCCTTATGAACTTCACGATATCCCTTATCGCGTCGTCGCTCAATGCGGCGCCGAAGGAGACCATGACGTCGGAAAACCCGGCGCTCCGCCCGCCTTCCCTTATCACCTTGAAGAGATCGTCGTCGGTGCGGCTTGACATCAACCGCCTGTCGGTAAGGTCCCTCGGCCTGACGTCGAGCGTGTTGGCCATCTGGCCGTCGCCCCTGCCCCTGGTGCCGTGGCATACGGCGCAGTTGGCCTCGAAGTCCGCTCTGGCACTGGCCCTGCCGGCCTTTGTAATGTCCGCGCCTACGGCC
>JACRLF010000125.1 GCA_016235365.1 Deltaproteobacteria bacterium
CCCGTGGACCCATCAAACTACAGTAACATACTAATTGAACTGGCCAAGGCTGTCAAGATGCATAATTTCTACCCCGACGGCCATCCTAACCTCAACTCCGTCCTGGAGAAGTGTCTCCTCGTCTTTAAAAAGCAGCTTGAGACCCGGCAAGAGCTTAAGTGGAAAATAGACCAGCAGGGGTTTTACGACAACAAGACCCCCATAGGCCAGGGCAACCCGGAGATAGCCGGGCTTGCCAAGAAACTCTTTTTCAGGCGCGTGAACGAGATAACCCTGACGCGGATGCTGACCCAGTCGGACATAAAGGCCCTGCTCTGCGTCTTCACGGTGGAGCCCGAGGGGATAGAGGCCATGGGCGGGCCCGAGGTCTTCTTCGCCGAACGGGGGGCCGAGGGGATACTCGTCAACGCGCTCACGTACGAGGAGTTGAAAAGGCTTCAAAGGGAGATCGAGGCTAAAAAAGAGAAAGAGCGGATGGAGCTCGCCAAAAAGGAGGCGGAGCGCCAGGCCGCCGAAGCGGCTGCGGAGTCCGCGCGGGAGAGCGCGGAGCAGGAGCCGCCTCCCCCTGTCCCCGGCGGCAAAGAGACCAGGGACGAGGTGCTCGACGAGCTTATAAGGCGGATAGGCAAAGAGACCGACCCGATAAGGTACAAGGACTTGAGCGTGCGCATCCGCGAAAAGATAAGCCCGCTTGTGGCAGCCAAAGAGCTCGACAAGGTACTTGACGTTATGGCGCTCTTCCTCAAGGACTCCTCCAGCTTATCGCGCCTGCCCGAGAGCGTGAAGCGCATCGCCTCGGAATCTCTGGAATCCATCTTCGACTCGGACGTCATACAGTACGTCATAAACCTGATAGCGTCCAGGGACAACAAGAGGCAGCACGACGCCCTGCAGAGGCTCCTGCTCAAGGCCGGCGAGCCGGCCATAGAGCCGCTCCTGGACGCCCTGATAGACTCGCCCGAGGTGTCGATAAGGCGGCTGTACTATGACACCCTTCTCCTCTTCGGCAACGTCATAAGGCCCTACGCGCAGAAGCGGATGGTCGGGACGCCCTGGTTCGCCATAAGGCAGATGGTCGCGCTCCTGGGCGACATCGGGGACCCTGCGTCCATAGACGCGCTTGAAGAGGCCTACGGCAACGACGACTTGAGGATAAAGAAAGAGGTGCTGAAAAGCGTCGTGAGGATACACTCGCCGAGATCCACGGAGCTTCTCATAAAGGCCCTCGCGGAGCAGGACCAGGGCCTTGTAAGCCAGGCGATAATCTCGCTCGGGGTGCTTAAGGCCCCATCGGCCATAGACGCCCTCGGGGAGATAGCCGCGAAGAGCGACAGCTACGAGTCCAGGAAAGAGGCGGTCAAGGCCCTCGGCACCATAGGCGACGAACGCGGCGTCCAGTACCTGACAAAGGTCCTATTCAAAAAGGTCTGGTTCGGCAAAAAGACCAACAACGAGGTCCGTTCCCTCGCGGCCTCGTCACTCGGCCTCATAGGCGGGGAGGCGGCCCTTAGCGCCATAGAGAAGACGAGCAAGGACGCCGAAGGGGACCTCTACAATACCTGCCGGAGAATACTTGAAGGAAGAGAGAACTCCATTGGACAGAACAGATAACAGAGACGCCATACTCAAGAGCCTGAACGCGGCCATCAAGAGCAGGAGGCTCTACCCCTCGGCCCACCCGGCCATCGTGGCCCCGGTGAAGAAGGGGCACGAGCTCATTACGGATTCCCTGAAGGAAAAAGAGACTATCGTCATAGCCGTCATAAACGAGGCCCTCGTATTCGAGGACGGCCCGGTGCCGGACGGCGAGAGGCTCTACCCCGACCTCGTCCAGAACATGACGGACAAGAAGATAGAGGCCGTCGTAATCGAGAGGGGGATTTCCGAAAACGAGCTTTCGGCCTCTGTCGAAATACTCTCCGGCAAAGAGCTTGCGGGCCCAGAGGTCCAGAAGGAGCTTCAATCCAGGGGCATAAGCCGCTTTAGTGTCAGGTCCGTCTCCTCCAAGAGGAACGCGCTTGAGATATACAACAACGCCGTGGTGGTCGTACAGAACGTGATGAACGAGATAAGGATGGGCAAAATCCCCAGGGGCGAGGCGGTAAACAACATCGTCAACGAGATAACCGACAAGGTGCTGACCGACCCCAACGCCATCATCGGCCTTGCCATGATCAAGAGCTACGACAACTACCTCTACAACCATTCGGTCAACGTATCGGTAATCTCCATAGCCATAGCCAGGGCCATGGACTTGAGCGACACCGACCTCCACGCCGTAGGGGTCGGGGCGCTTCTGCACGACATCGGAAAGACCGGCGTCTCCGAGCAGATAATAAGAAAGCCCGGGGGCTTGAGCTCCGAGGAGTGGGAGAAGATAAAGGAGCACCCCCTGCTCGGCTCCAGGATAATAAAGAGCATGGAGGGGATAGACGAGACGATCGGCAGGCTCATCTACGAGCACCACGTAAGGTACGACCACTCCGGATATCCGCGCACGAACTCTTCGCTCCACCCGTTGAGCCAGATAGTGACCATCTCCGACGCGTATGACGCGCTTACAACGCTCAGGGTCTACCAGCAGCCGCACAGCCCCATCGAAGCGATAAAGATCATGTCCAACTTCTCCGGGAGGCACTTCAACCCAGCGATACTCCAGACCTTCATCAGCGCCATGGGGATGTATCCCATAGGGACAATGGTCAGGCTTTCAACGAACCAGATAGGGATTGTGACGAGGGCCAACCGTGAGGCCTCGGAGAGGCCCGCGTTGAAGATACTTTATGACAGAGACGGCGAGGCGGTAGAGAGCCCTTTCGAGCTCGACCTCGCATCCAACGCGGATATCACGATAGTGTCGGCCGTAAACCCCGCCGTGACCAACGTCGACCTCAACGAGTTCTTTGAAAAGGAAGCGGCGGACGCCGCCTCCCACGGGGCGCAGTAGCCCCGCGGAAAAGAACCCCGGAAATCAAGGAGACCCCGCGTAACCGCGGGGTCTCCTTGATTAAGCGCCGGACGGGCATTGAGAAGCCAATCAAGACTCCATCTCGCCCAAGGCCTTTATGGCAAGGGTTTTCATCTTATAGTTGCCCTTGAGGGCGAAGTATATCATGGCCTCTTCAGCCCTCTTGTCCCCGAGCTTGCCCACCGCCTCTATCGCCCGCTCCACCACCCCCTGGTCCTGGTGCTTGAGCATCTGAAATAGCGGCCCCATGAGCTTGGGGTTTCTGAAGTTGCCGAGGGCGTCCACAGCCACCCTTGCCACAACGGGGCTCAGGTCCTTAAGTGCATCGACGAGGTGAGGCATGACGCTTGAGTCCATGTATGAGCCGAGCACCCTGATGGCCGCGGCCCTGACGTCCTCTGAAGGGTCGTTGAGCGCCTTCAGGAGTATCTCTATAACCCTATGCCCCCTCAAGCTGCCGAGCGCGTATATGGCCCTGATCTTCACGAGCATCGCGCCTGAGGCGACCTTCTGCTCAAGCGGCTCGATCCTCTGGCGCACCTCAAGCCTCTCAAGGGCCTCGGCCGCGACCTTGCGCACATCCTCCTGCTTGTCCTGGAGGGCGTTTATGAGTATTTCCTTCCTCTTATCCATGTGAATGAACCCTCCCCGGGTTTAAAACCCAAGGGTTTCAGAATGTTAAAAAAGTGAGCCCTCCCCTGGCTTGAAATCCCCGGGGGTTTCAGAACGTTAAAAAAACAATCTATCAGTTTTAAGCGGAAGTTTCAAGGGATTTGAAGCCCCCCTCCATCCACGCCCTCATCTCCTCAACCGCCCTCCTGGCAAGCCTCTCCCGCATGTCCCTGCCTTTAAGCGGCGGCAGGAGGCCGAAGTTGGCGTTCATGGGGGTAAACGCGGACTCGCGCTCACTCGATATGTGGCGGATCAAGGCACCCATGATAGTCGTCGGCGGAGGGCATACAGGGGCCTGCCCCATCGCCCTCCTGCACGCGTTCATACCGGCTAAAAGCCCGGATGCCGAGGACTCGCAGTACCCCTCCACGCCCGTTATCTGCCCGGCGAAAAGGACCGCGCCGTCGGAGCGCAGGCCCTGGGCCTGCGTCAAAAGCCTCGGGGAATCTATGTAGCTATTCCTGTGGAGCTTGCCGAGCCTGGCGAACTCGGCGCGCTCAAGCCCCGGAATAAGCCTGAATACGCGCCTCTGTTCCGGGAAGGTGAGCCGGGTCTGGAAGCCGACGATATTATAGAGCGTGCCCTCGATGTTCTCCCTCCTCAACTGCACGGCGGCGTATGGCCTTTTGCCGGTGCGCGGGTCTATGAGGCCGACGGGCTTCATCGGGCCGAACATCAAGGTATCCGGCCCCCTCTGGGCCATGGCCTCTATGGGCATGCACCCCTCAAAGCACTTCATCTCCTCGAACTCCCTCGGCTTCACCATATCCGCGGCAAGGAGGGCATCCACGAACCTCCTGTACTCGTCTTCATCGAGGGGGCAGTTTATGTAGTCGTCCCCCCCCTTGCCGTAGCGCGAGGCCATGAACGCCCTGTCCATGTTGATAGAGTCCCTGTACACTATCGGGGCCACCGCGTCGTAGAAGTAGAGGTTGGAGCTTGATATAAGGCCGGCGATGGCCCCGGCAAGAGGCCCGGACGTCAAGGGGCCTGTCGCTATGACGAGCGGGCGCGCCTCCGGGATATCCGTAACCTCCCGGCGCTCTATCTCAACCCCCGCATCTGCAAGGGCCCCTGTCACGTAATCGGAAAATGCCCTCCTGTCCACCGCAAGGGTCTGGCCAGCCGGCACCCTTGCGGCCTCGGCCGCCTTTATAATGAGGGAGCCGCAGACGCGCATCTCTTCCTTGAGCACCCCGGATGCGTTCTCAAGGCTCTCGGACTTCAAGGAGTTGCTGCAGACGAGCTCGGCCAAGCCCTCCATCGTGTGGGCCGGGGAGAAACGCGCAGGCTTCATCTCAAGGAGGGTGGCCTTGCACCCCCGTTTTACGGCCTGGTAAGCGGCCTCGCTCCCGGCAAGCCCGCCCCCTATTATCGTCACTCTCTCCGTCATCCGCGCAACCTCCGTCATACATATTACCCTCCGCCCCCGGCGCCTTCAAGGTTTTTCGTGATGGATATTTATGATACCGGAGGCTTCTTGCCAATACGGGAAATTTGTGGTAGGTTCTGTCCATGAGCAAGGTCAGGGCGCGCCTTATAATCGAGGGGGTGGTGCAGGGCGTCTTTTTCAGGGCTACGATGGCTGAGGCCGCCCGCATGCACGGGGTGCGCGGCTGGGCGCGGAACAACCCTGACGGGACTGTGGAGGCCGTGCTCGAAGGGGATGAGGACCGTGTGGAAAAGGTCATCCAATGGAGCCGCATTGGCCCGCCGAGGGCGCGTGTGGACAGAATCGATATAAGCAGGGAGGAGTTCAAGGACGAGTTCGACGGCTTCACCGCCCTTACAAGGCACAACGGCTACTGAACGCACACACCGCAACCGGGCAGGGAGAGAGACAGGAACACACATGAAAAGACCATCATTCCTTATCCCGGCGCTTATGTCAGCCATCGTCTTATTCGTTGCCCAGGGGTGCGTCCCCAAACCTGAGGTAAAGCTCTTCATGTACCCTGACGACAAAGGGTCGGAAGGATACTCAAGGAAGGCGGATCAGGGCGTATTCGAGAACAAGTCGATAAGGGTGTCCGTCAGAAAGATAGGGGATTCGGACGACGAGGGCCTCTCACAGGAGGTGATCGCCCACCTGCTCAAGAAGGACTACCTGATCTTCAGGATGGAGATTGAAAATACCTCCACCAAATACAAGGCCATCTACAACCCGTCCTTTACTACCTTTACCGGCGACGACATGAGCTACAGCGCCCCGATAGACTATACCGACCTCTACGATATGGCGGAGGACGTATGGGAAAAGGGGAAAAAGGACGAAGACAGGAAAGCCTTGAGCATGGATGGCTTGAAGGGCCTCTTCTACGACCTCTCCACCACGATACCTCCCGGCGGAAAGACCTCAAAGCTCCTGATATTCAAGCCCATCTCAAAGGACTGCACAAAGGCCGCGCTCACCCTGAGCGAGCTCTACATCGGGACCGAGACGATAAGGGTGATATTCCCGTTCGTATTCAAGCCAAAGGAGGGTTGAGGGCGGGGGCATATTGAAGCCGGCCGCAACAATGCTTGCGCTCAGGGACGCCCGCCATGCATTACGGTGCCGTCGGGAGTTCCCTCCTGACGGCGGCTCGTGCCTCTGCTTAATAAGGCGGCAGGAGGGAACTCCTGCCGCCACAAAAAAGACCACCTGTGAAACTCCGCCTACAGGGGTCTGGTGTTTTATGCGGCAAAATAAAATGACGATATCTCACTCAAGGTTGGCCGCTATTTCCATCGAGCTACAACATCAAACTCAACCAACTCTTTCTTCGAATTACGCTTACGAATCGCCCGACACTCGACATCATTGAATCCCAAAGCTAACAACATCTCCGCGTATAGCAGCTCAGTAGAAACTAAAACTCCATAGAATGTCGAATTGCCGACGATGTAATGCAATTCCGCGTCAGAGGCCAATACATGCGTTAAACCATTGAAGTGCGCCCACATGTCATCGAAATACTTCGCCACGTAATTGGCAAGAATGACACCGTTCTTATTATTCGTGTCCGCGATTTGGTTAAGGACATCGTATAGTCGATTGCTTCTGAAATGTCCTGTCGTGCGTTTCCAATCCATCAGGCGGCTCGTGGCAATGCCCCATGTGCCACCGATAGTCGTCCAGTCAAGTTCGCCCGCATCACGACCGTTTACCAAAAAGCCAAGCCAATACATGTAGGGTCGAAGTTCCCGGATATAGGACATCCGGTTGGCATAGGGAGGAGAGGTTATGACAAGATTGAACGGGCCTTTCACAACTCCCGCCGGGTTCCTTGAATCGTCAAAGATCACTTGTGTATGGCCGACGGGATTCTCGCTTGCCCCATTCAGCACAAAACGCACATTTTCTGCAAACAGACTTGCCATATCGACCTCAATCTCAGGTTGCCGGTTATCCCTGAACGACATCGATTGGTGATTGAAGGCTGCATTTGATAGCTCGATCAAGGAACGGCAGAAGGCGACCAGCAGTAACGTGCGTTCAGCAGAACGCTCTTTTGTCACTGTCGGTATTGCAGCGCGAAGTAGCCGTAGAAAGTCGAGCGCCTTGGGATCCCACCATCTTTCAATATTGTGGATTGGGGGAGCCGAAACCGGCTCAACCGCATGACGTTTCACCAGATCGAGCGTCAGAACACATGCGTCACGTGTGGCTGCGATATCTCGTAGGGAGTAGTGTGCAGTTTTAGCCCGGGCGAGCCACAATAAGAAGGGATTTATATCCGTAGTTACGCCCTCGTGCCCGTGATAAGCCGCACTCAATGCTGTCGTGCCTGTGCCACAAAATGGGTCAAATATCCGCCGTGCCTGATCATGGCCGATGATCAGTTCTTCTACGATTTTGAGCGAGTAAGCAGGAGTGAGGCGTAGCCATCCGTGCCGCCCAGTCTTGGCGTTGAACTTGTAGGTGTAGTCCGCCCGCTGGCGGAGTTGTTCGCATCCGAGAACCACGCTCATCATTTAGTCTCCGGCGTGAGTAGGGCCTTCAACACGGTGTCAATCTCGATCCGTAGCGTCTTGCTGTTCCGCATGAAGAAGGCCGCGAGGTCATAGCCAATAACATCGCGCATGAAGTCGTAAGTAGAAATTAATGGATTCTTCGCGCCCTCGATGCCAGTGATAACGGTCCATTTCTCGGCGCGGTATCGCAAGAGAATGTCGCTGTCGATCTGAGTTGAAAGGATGACGGCGCAAGGCAGGTAGGCTTTCGTGTAGGCAGTTGCCGCATTGGCGATGTCGGCGTTCTGACGCTTCGAGTCCTTGCTCTTGTATCCCTGGCGAACCTCGAAGACAGTTCCCGTCAGATTTGAGAAGACCTTCCGATCAACGCCAATGGCATCGGCTGAGTCCTTCATCCAAGAGTGAAAGCGGTAACGCTTGGCTTTGTCAGGAATCTTTTCGAGTGGAATACGCCCGTCAAGGTGGAGTGTCCGAGTCTTCCCGTTTGGAAGAGGGATATCATAAGACCAAGCGACATCGGCATCGGTTAGCTCAAGGGAGCCCATCAGTATGGCACGGAATAGCTTTTCGCATCCGATACCTATCTGTCGATAAACACTGGTCATTCCGCCCGCCGCCTTGTGAGCGGCATACATCATTGGGTTGTCGAGGCCGAACCAGCTATAAAAGGGGTCGCTCTGATACAGCGTCTGAAACTGTGCTAACGTTAACCCATCACCTTTCGCACCCTGGCCGAATTTCGGCTTGTATTTGGCGCAAACTTTTATCGGTTCCAAGACCAACTCAAGATACTTTGTGTCGTCCTGCTTCAGCACTGAGGACTCCTAATATTGTCTGTGTGATGGCAAGCGCTACGCCCGTCATCTCCACGCTCGATGGCTAATAGCCATATTATGCCGTTTGCAGCATAATTTTGGCAAGTAATTATTTGTGGCGGCGGGAGTTACCTCCCGACGGCACTGAAGATGCCACCTCCCCTACTTGCCCACGTACTCCTTTACCTTCTCCTTCGTCTTCTCGGCGGCCTTCTTGGCGCTACCGGCGGTCTCCTTGACGGCCTTCTCCGCGCCCTCGGTCTTCTCCTTTATCTGCTTTTCATACCCCTCGAGCTTCTCTCCGGCCTGCTCGGTCTTATGCCCGAACGTCCTGAGGTATTTAGCCCCGCCGAAGTAGAGGAAGAGGAATAGCGCCACCAACCCCAATATGAAACCGAACAATATCTTTTTCATGTACTCTCCGTATTATTCACCCTCCCCGACCCATCCTTCGGATGGGTGCCCCGCCCCTCCCGTCGAGGGAGGGGAAGTATATATTTCTATTCGCTCGCTTAACCCCGCGGCTTGGGCTCAGGGGAATGCGCTCGCTATGCATGTTCATAGACCAAGCCTCTCCTTTATCCTGAGCGCTTCCCTGTAGACCTCGCCCTTTGGGATGTCGAACTCCTGGGCCACGGCCTTTACAACGTCCTTGAGATGAAAACCCGCCTTCAAGAGCTCTTCTATCTCCTCCCCCGGCGTGGAGGTACGCTCCTCAAGCCCGCCGGTGCGAATCACTATCGTGACCTCCCCCTTGAGGTTCCTCTCTTTTATAAGCTCCCTGACCGCGCCCGCCCTCCCCCTCAAGACCTCCTCATGCATCTTCGTCATCTCGCGGGCGACCACTAATTCAACGTCCCCGACCACCTCAAGGACGGCGTCGACGGTCTCTTTCACCCTGCGGGGGGATTCGTACATCACAAAGGTGTGCGCCGGGGTCTTTAGCCCTAAGAGGAACTTCCTCCTCTGCCCCGAGCCCGAAGGGATAAACCCCTTGAAGGTGAATTGGTCGAGCGGCAGCCCCGATACGCTCAGCACAGAGACAAGGGCCGACGGCCCGGGTATGGAGACGACCGGTATGGAGTTCTCTATGGCCGCCTTTATCAACCTGTATCCGGGGTCCGAGATACCGGGGGTTCCGGCGTCGGAGACGAGCGCGATATCGGCCCCGGCCTTGAGCTTTTCTATGAGAAGCGGCCCCTTCTCCTTTTCGTTATGCTCGAAGTAGCTTGTGGCCGGGGTTTTGATGGCGTAGTGGTCGAGGAGCTTTTTCGTGCGCCGGGTGTCCTCGGCGGCTATGAGGCCGGCCTCCTTGAGCACACGGAGGGCCCGGAGCGTGATGTCCTCCATGTTGCCTATAGGCGTTGAGACTATGTAGAGTGTCCCCGTCATTTCCGCTTTTCAAAGACTACGGCCGAAAGGAATGTGAATATGGCCGCGAAGACCATTACGTAAGCGATATCGGCAAGGATCGGGAACTCAGGCACGAGCCTGCCCGCCCCCGGCAGCAGGACGTGCTTGAACGAGTCTATGCCGAAGCAGAGCGGGTTTATGTAGACGAACGCCCTTAAAAACGGCGGCAGCGACCCGACCGGATAGAGCGCCCCGCTCAGGAAGAACATCGGCAGCACTATAAAATTCATTATGACGTTGAACCCCTCCAGCGACGTGAGGAACGACGCTATGAAAAGCCCCAGGGCCGTTACCGCAAGGGCCACGAGCGTCATGAGCACCACCATCAGGACGAACTCCACAGGGCCGAAGCTCAACCCCAGGAAAGGCGCCACCAGAAGCAGGACAGAGCCCTGCAGGACAGAGAGCGCGGTGCCGGAGAGGAGCTTGCCGAAAACGATGGTGACCCTTGAAACAGGGGCCACGAGCATCTCCCTCAGGAACCCGAACTCCCTGTCCCAGACCACCGAAATGGTGGAGAAGATGGAGCTGAAGAGGATCGTCATCCCGATTATCCCGGGCAGGATGAACTGGATGTAGTTGGCCCCGGTCTTTACGTCTATGAGCCTCGTAAACCCAGAGCCCACTATGAAGAGCCAGATAAGCGGCCTCGCTATGGTAGCCACGAGCCTGCCCCTCTGGCGCAAGAACCTCTTGAACTCCCTGAATATGATTACGTATATCGCCTTGTAGGAAAACATGTCTCCGGGGAATATCCGCCTGTTGACGCTGGATAAGGTTCAGCAGGCTGTTGAAAAACCCTCGTGTCAGTTCAGGCTGTTCAAAAAGCTCCAGGTACAAGGCGTCGAGGAGCGAGGAATGAGGCGTATTTTGTCCATACGCCGCAGTGACGAACGACGATGACAACGCAGTAGATGGACTTTTTCAACAGCCTGCTATGCCCTCAAGCCCCCCTGTGCCTCGCGGGCGCGCCGTCGTCCCTTATCTCCCTTCCCGTAAGGTTTATGAAGACGTCCTCAAGGCTCGGCTTCTTGAGGTTTACGGAGAGTATCTCGGTGTCGAGCCTCTCGAAGAGCCTCGGTATGAACTTATCGCCCCCCTCTACAAGCAGCGAGAGGCCGTCTTCGAGCTTTTTGGCCTTCAGCCCGAACTTGCCCTCTATCTCCGCGCGGGCC
>JACRLF010000126.1 GCA_016235365.1 Deltaproteobacteria bacterium
GGCCGCGTCGGTCTTGAGAGCCTCTTTTACGCCGAGGGCCATCTCTTTAGCCGTCTGTCCGGACACGGCGCCGTATCTTTTCAGCGTCGAGGGCCTTACGCCGAGCTCGTCGGTCTTCACCTCATTGCCGTAAGCTACGACGGAGCCGATGAAGTAATCCGAGCTTCCGGGGACGTCGGTTAAGAGGCTTGAGAGGAGCCCTCCGGTGCACGACTCCGCCGCGGCGAGCGTCAGCCCCTTTGCCTTGAGGAGGCGTCCGGCCAGTACCCAGGGCTTGTCTATAATTTCAGGAGCCATATCAACAAGTGCGCCGATATATTCGCGTAGACGCCGGCGGCCACGTCGTCGAGCACCACGCCTGTCCCGCCCCCGACGGCCCTGTCGATAAGACCTGCGGGATATGGTTTAAGGATATCAAAAAATCTGAAAAGAATAAACACCAATATTACGTTAAACGCCGTGAAAGGAATGAGAAAAATTGATATGAGAAACCCAGCGACCTCGTCTATCACTACGATGGTGGGGTCGTCTTTCCCGGTATACCTGACCATCTCGGCGGCAAGCGGCATCGATATTAGGGTTATCAGCGTTGTCAAGAGCGCCTGAAAAGGGACCGTAGCCCCGGAGATGAAATAGGCTATTACGGCCCCCCATATCGTGCCCGCGGTGCCGGAGCGCCTGAAAAGGGACCGTAGCCCCGGAGATGAAATAGGCTATTACGGCCCCCCATATCGTGCCCGCGGTGCCGGGCATCACCGGGAAGTACCCTGTGTATGTGCCGGTCGCCAGAAAGGTTATGATGGCCTTTTTCATATCTCTAAACGGCTGCTGAAAAAGCCCCATCTGCGGTGTCAATGAATCCACTGGGGCTAAAAAGACCGTTGCGGCTTCAGAACGCTAAAAAATCGTCGTTGAAGCTCCCCGCCGGCCAAGCCGCGGGGAATCTTCGACATATAAGGGAGTATATATTTCTATTCGCTCGCTTGACCCCTAAGCGGGCCTCGCGCTCGCTATGCATGTTCGTCACTGCGGCGTACGAGACAAGTACGCCGCATGCCTCACTCCTCGACTCCTTGCATCTGGAGCTTTTTGAGCAGCCTGAACGGACCCGCTTGGGGTTTTAGCAGGCTGATGAAAAAGCCCGCCTGCGCGTCAGAATATAAACCTCCGCATCCGTATGTTTATGAGGAGGCCCGCGGCTATCATGGAGGTGAGCATGAACGAGCCGCCGTAGCTCAGGAACGGCAGGGGCACGCCCACTACAGGCAGGACCCCCGACACCATGCCGAGGTTTATGACGGCGTGCCAGAAGAACATGGAGGTTATGCCGAACGCCATCAGGAGGCCGAACCTGTCCTTGGAGCCGTTGGCCGCGTTCAGGCCGCTCAGGATGAGCCCGGTGAAGAGCAGGAGCACGGCCACCGAGCCCATGAGGCCCCACTCCTCGGCGAGCACGGAGAAGATGAAGTCCGTATGGTGCTCCGGCAGGAACATCAGCTTGCCCTGAGTCCCCTGCAGAAACCCCTTGCCCGTGAGCCCGCCCGAGCCTATCGCTATCTTGGACTGCACCAGGTGGTAGCCGGACCCGAGCGGGTCGGAGTCCGGGTCGAGAAAGCTTGTAAGCCTTGCCTTCTGGTAGCTCTTAAGGGCCCTCCACGCGAAAGGCGCCATTGCGGCGGCCGCGAGGATGAACCCTATGAGGGTCTTTGTCCTGACCCTTACGAGCAGGACCATGGAGCAGAATATCATAAACAGTATTATCGCCGTGCCGAGGTCCGGCTGTTTGGCGATGAGAAGGAAGGGGATCGCCAGGAACGCCCCCGGCGTTAGAAGGTCTTTAAGGGCGAGCCCCTTTGCGGGCGTCTCTTTTTCGCTGAAGTACTTGGCCAGTATGACTATAAGGCCGAGTTTGGCGAGCTCCGAGGGCTGAAGGGTGAAAAACCCCAGGGATATCCATCTCCTGGCCCCGCTGAAGGAGCTGCCGACGACGAAGACCGCTATAAGAAGCGTTATGGTGGAGGCGTACACGGCGTAGGCGTATCTCTCAAGGAGCGAGTAGTTGACGATAACGGTCAAGGACATGGCGGATATGCCGATAGCGACCCAGTAGACCTCTTTTCTGTATATGGCGTGGGACTGGATATGGGTCGCGCTGTAGACGCTAAGGAGCCCGACGAGGGCGAGCGATACGGCGATGATGAACGTGAGCCAGTCAAAGTGCGTCAGAAGCCTTCTGTCAATCATTCTCCACCCCCGCGCCCCGGCCGTTGGAAGCGGCCGTGACGTTCAGCGCCTTAGGCTTTCCGTCTCCTGCCTCACCCGTGCCCTCCGGGGCGAGGTAGGCCTTGAATATCTCCCTTGCCACAGGCGCCGCCGCGCTTGCGCCGAAGCCGCCGTGCTCCACAATGACTATTACCGCTATCTTGGGGTCGTCATAGGGGGCGAACCCGGCGAACCAGGCGTGGTCGCGGTACTTATACGCTATGCTTTCGATGTATTTCGTCCTCTTTATAAGTCTTGCGACCTGAGCCGTGCCCGTCTTCCCGGCGATCTTCAGGTTGCTCGCCATGAGAAAGCGGGCGGTGCCGCCCTCTTCATGGACGACCCCCCTGAGGGCGTCTTTCACGATCCGGAGCGTCCCTTCGGAGACCGGGAGCCTCCGGCCCTCCTCCTGCACGAAGGTCTTGATGACCTTTCCGGACGGCGAGGTTATGCTCTCGATCAGCTTCGGCGTATGGAGGGTCCCTCCATTGGCTATTGCCGCGTACGCGTTGGCCAGTTGCAAAGGGGTTACTATCATATAGCCCTGCCCGACGGAGACGGAGATGGTCTCGCCCTCGTACCACCTGGACTTCAAGGCGGAGAGCTTCCATTCCTCGGACGGGACTATCCCGGCTTTTTCGTTCAGGAGGGCTATACCGGTCCTGGCGCCGAAGCCGAAGCCCTTCGTGTAGCCGGCGAGCCTCTCTATCCCCATCCTGAGCCCCACCTGGTAGAAGAACGTGTCCGACGATTCGACTATCGCCCTGTGGACGTTGATATTGCCGTGTCCGCTCTCTTTCCAGTCGCGGTAATCCCTGCCCGCGTACCTGCGCGTACCTGAACGACGGGCCGGAATGGATAATGGTGGACGGGGTTATGACCTTTTCCTCGAGGGCCGCGGCGGCGTGTATCGGCTTGAACGTGGAGGCCGGCGGGTACAGGCCCTGGATCGCCCTGTTATTGAGTATGTTGAGCGGGTTTTCCACTATCTCTTTCCAGTCCTTCCTCGATATGCCGGAAGAGAACGCGTTGGGGTCGAAGGACGGGGTGCTGACCATCGCAAGGACCTTGCCGGTCCGCGGCTCTATCGCCACGGCGGCCCCGACCTTGTCTTTGAGCGCCGCCCACGCGGCCGTCTGCGTCCTTATGTCTATCGTGAGCTTTATGTTGTTGCCGGGGTAGGGCGGGGTCCAGTTGACGACCCGTATCTTCCTGCCGAGGGCGTCCACCTCCACCTCCTTGCCTCCGTCCACACCCCTGAGGTCTTCCTCGAAGGACTTCTCGATGCCGTACCTGCCGATAAGGTCACCAGGGGAGTAGTCGCCGTAGTTTCGTTGGTCCTCGATCTCCCTTTCGCTTATCTCCCCGATATAACCAAGGAGGTGGGCCGTCGGTTCGGAAAATATGTACGACCTCTTTGGGGAGACGTCGAGGAGGATGCCGGGGAGGCGGAACTTGAAGCCCTCTATCTTGACGGTCTCTTCCCAGGAGAGGTCCTCCTTGAGCTTTACGGCCTGGAAGGGCGGCCTGCCTTTCGATATCCTGAGCTTCTCGTCTATCGTCTCCGCGTCCAGGTCCGCGAGCCTCTTGAGCGCCTCTTTGGTGGAGCCCCAGTCCTTTACGTCCTCCGGGACCGCGTAGAGGTCGAAGCCTGGCCTGCTGGTCGCGAGCTTTACGCCCAGACGGTCGTATATGGCGCCGCGCGGGGCCGCGGCCTTTATGAGCCTGGTGGCGTTGTTAAGCGCCAGGTCCCTGTAGTAGTCGCTCTTTTTTACCTGGAGGTACCAGAACCTGACCAATAGGGCGAAGAAGGCGAGGAGCACCAGGATGTTGGCTGCAAAGAGCCTCCTTTTAAGCTCCTTGGGCTCCTTATCTTTGAAGTACCCGCTCAATTGGCGTTATCCTTGAATGCGTCGCGGCCCGTTAGGGACGTAAGCCGCGTGAAAAGGGTTATTATGGCAGGCGCGAAGACCGCCGTTATGACGGAGTCCAGGAAGACCCAGCCCGAAAAATGGACGTTCAGGCCGGTCAGCCGGAGGACGGCGTACATGATGAGCCCCTTGATGAACTCCGCTATGCCTGCGCCGCCCGCCCTGACAAAAGGCGTTGAGAACTGTACCTTGCCCGAGCTCAAACGCGTCGCGGCGTATATGAATATGAGGGAAAACGACGTCGAGCCTATGACCCCGCCGCTGAAGGCGTCGTCGATATACCCCAGAAGGAAGGCGAGCGCCACACCCTCGATGGAGGGCTTCCTGTACGCCATGTAAAAAACAATCAAGAGCGGCAGGTCCGGGACGGGCAGGGACGAAAACAGCGTGCTTTTGAGGATCAGGTATAAAAACGTCAGAGGCAGAAATATTATGAGAGCGCTCATCTTGCCTGAAGCCGGAGGTCCTGGCGCCCATCGGCACGGAGCGCCCCGGAACCGCTCCGAGGTCTCCAGGCGGTCTGGATTAACGGTACATGGAAGGCCCGCGGCATCAGTTTGAAGAAAGGCCGGGGTCCGTAACCACGAGGACCTCCTCGACGTTGTTGATATCGGTAGCGGGGCGCACCTCTATGGATTTGAAGAAACTGTCCGGGCTCTGCTCTATCTTGGAGACCTCCCCGATGGCAAGCCCCTTCGGGAATATGCCCGTAAGTCCTGATGTGAGCAGGGTGTCCCCTATACGGACGTCATCGGCCTGCTCCTGCTGGATGTATTTGAGGACGAGGGCGCTGCCGCCGTTCCCCTCCGCCACGCCCCTGACCCTCGTGCGCTGGACTATGACGTCGATGTTGGACCTGGTGTCGGTATCGAGCAGTACCTTGGACGTGTGCCCGTTCACCTCTATCACCATGCCGAGCACCCCGAGCGGCGTTATAACGGCGAGGTCTTTACTTATCCCGTCCTTGGCGCCCTTGTCTATGTTGATGGTCCGCGTCCAGCGGTCCGCATGGTATCCCGAGACGGACGCGGCGATTGTCTTGAACCCCGCGCCCTCCCTGTACTTGAGGACCTCTTTAAGCCTTGAGTCGAGGTTTACTTCCTCCTTGAGCCTGTTGTTCTCCTCGTTCATGGCGGCCAGGGCGCGCTTGAGGGTCGTGTTCTCCTCCTGTGCCTGGACCAGGTATATGTAGTCCGACCAGACGCCGGTCACGGCGTCATGCGTCCCGAGTATGACGCGCTGGAGCGGAGAGAAGGCGATGGAGAGGATCTCGTTGGCCAGGGTCCCGTGGGCCCCCGTTCTCTTGTCCGTGAGCGCGAGGTGGAGCGAGAGCAGGGCAAGGGCCAGGGAGACCAGCATGAGCTGGTTCTTCTTGAGGAAAGTCACTACTATGTTGTGTTCGCGCATAGGTCTTCAGCAGCCTGCTAATTCGGTATCGTGACCTCTCTTAGCAGCCTCATCTCGTCGAGCACCTTGCCCGCGCCTTTGACGACGCAGGTGAGCGGGTCGTCCGCTATGGTTACCGGGAGCTGTGTCTCCTCCCTCAGTATGATATCGAGGTTCTTAAGCAGCGCCCCGCCTCCGGCAAGGACTATCCCCTTGTCCACGAGGTCGGCGGCAAGCTCCGGGGGCGTTATCTCCAGCACGTGCTTTACGGCCTCGATGAGTGCGTTTATGGTCTCGTTCAGGGCCTCCCTTATCTCGCCGGACTCTATCTCAAGGGTCGTGGGTATGCCGGTTATGAGGTTGGAGCCCTTTATCTCAAGCTTCTGGTTCCTCTCCTCTGGCATAGGCAGGCCCATGGTCATCTTTATAACCTCGGCCACGCCGGTGCCTATGGCGAGGTTGTACTTCCTCTTTATGTACTGCACTATCACCTCGTCGAGCTTGTCCCCGCCTATCCTTACGGACTTGGCCTGGACTATCCCGGCAAGGGATATGACGGCTATCTCCGAGGTGCCGCCCCCGATATCGACTATCATGTTGCCCGATGGCTCGGTTATCGGCAGGCCCGCCCCTATGGCCGCGGCCATAGGCTCTTCTATCAGGTATACCTCGGCTGCGCCGGCGGAATAGGCGGACTCCCTCACCGCCCTTTTCTCGACCTGCGTTATCCCGGAAGGCACGCCGATTATTATCCTCGGCCTCACCAGGAGCCTCCTGTTGTGAACCTTGGCGATAAAGTACTTCAGCATCTCCTCGGTGACCTCGAAGTCGGCTATGACCCCTTCCTTCAGGGGCCTTATGGCGGCGATATTGCCGGGCGTCCTCCCGAGCATGGCCTTGGCCTCCTTGCCCACGGCCAATACCCGCTTGCCCTTGCCGTCTTTCTTGACCGCCACTACCGAGGGCTCGTTGCAGACTATCCCCTTGCCCTTGACGTATATAAGAGTGCTGGCCGTGCCGAGGTCTATGGCCAGGTCGTTCGAGAAGAGCCCTAAAATATAGTTGAGCATGTCGACTCCATTGCGTTTAATTGAGAAATTTTAACAGAATACGAGCTCTCTTGGCAAGAAAAAATATATACTTTTTGATTGAATTCAGTAAGAAAATTCATTATCATACAAAATCGCGCCCGAATCCATGCGCGCCGTGACCATATTAACAGGAAAACAGGGAGGAAGTAATGCTTGAAGGTATCAGGAAGAGGCGCAACTCCATAGTAATACTTTTGGCCTTTGCCGCCATAATTCTCGTCTTCGTCTTCTGGGGGGTCGGCCCGAACAAGGGCGATAAGAACGACTCTATGGTAGTGGCCACCGTTGACGGAGAGCAGATATCGACCAGGGACTACGCGGAACTCTATAAAAGAGAGATTGAATACTACAAGAACACGTTCAAGGGCCAGTTTAACGAGGAGATGGCCAAGAAGCTGAACCTGAGGCAGATGGCCCTCGATGTGCTCGTTAACAGGGCCCTGGCCATAAAGCAGGCCAGGGCAGAGGGCATAAAGGTGACGGAGAAGGACGTGCAGGATGCCATTCAGTCCATACCGGTGTTCGGCAAAGACGGCGTATTCAACAAGGAGCTCTACTTCGACGTCCTCAAGGCAAACCGCATAAAACCGGCTGATTTCGAGAAGAACGTCGAGGGGGACCTCTATGCCGGCAAGATGCGCGACATGGTGGTCAAGGACGTGACCGTATCGGAAGAGGACGTGAAGGACGCCTACCTCAAGGGGAACAGGCAGTACGACATGGACTATATAGCCGTTGACCCAGCCGCCTTCAGGCCGTCCATAAAGGTAAGCGACGAGGAGGCAAAGGAATTTTTCAACAAGAACAGCGCCGCCTTCATGACAAAGCCCAGGATAAAGGCGTTCTACGTATTCGTCGGCTACCCGGACCTCTCCAAAGGGGTGAAGGTCACGGCCGAGGAGATAAAGCAGTACTACGAGCAGAACCCGAAGGAGTTCGAGACGCCGCCGTCCGTCAAGGCCAGGCACATACTTATAAGGCCGGACGGCAAGGCCGCTGATAAGGAAAAGGCGAAGCAGGACGCGAGGAAGAAGGCCGAGGAAATAATCGGGAAGCTCAAGGGCGGCGGCAACTTCAATGAGCTCGCCAGGCAGTACTCCGAGGACCCTGGAAGCGCGAAGCAGGGCGGCGAGCTCGGCTGGTTCCGCAAGGGCGTGATGATAAAGCCGTTCGAGGAGGCGGCCTTCGCGCTTAAAAAGGGTGAGACCAGCCCCGTGGTGGAGACGGACTTCGGATACCACATCATCCAGGTCGAAGACACGATGGACGCGTCGGCTGTGCCGCTTAAGAAGGCCGAAGAGACGATAAAGAGGGCGCTGACCGTCAGGAAGTCCCAGGCCGTCACAAAGGACCTCTTTGCGGACATTGAGAAGTCCTTCAGGGAGGCAAAGACCGTGGATGAGCTGAAAAAGGCCGTCTCCAGGCACAGGGGCGTCAAGTCCGAGACCACAGGGCTTGTATCCGAGGACGATAAGAGCTCCGAGCTCGTAAAAAACGACGCACTGAGGGACGCGGCGTTCAATCTCAAGGCCGGAGATGTCAGCCGCGTCATACAGACGCATTCGGGGTTCTATATGATAAAGGCGCTTGAAAGGGTTGATGCCCACGTGCCGGACTTCTCCGACGCGGCGTCTATGGCAAGGGACGGGGCCGCCTTTGTAAAGGCCATGGAGAGCGCGTCCAAAAAGGCGGATGAGATATTGAAGAAGCTCAAGGGCGGGGCCGACATGGCGGCCGTGGCCAGGGAAGAAAAGTTCAGGGTGGAGCAGACCGGGCGCTTCAGCAGGGACCAGGGGATGATAGCGAAGCTCGGCCTTTTTACCAACGATAAGGAGAAGCTCTTCGAGCTTACCCCGGCCGCCCCCTATTACGGCGAGGTCATACCGCACAACGGCAGGTTCTATGTCTTGAAGCTCAGGGATACGGCCGAGGCGGACGAGGCGGGACTCGCTGGAATGAAGGAAGAGATAAGGTCGCGGCTCTTGCAGTCCAGGCAGGAAGCGGCGCTCAACAAGTGGCTGACGGGCCTTAAGGGCAAGGCCAAGATAAAGGTTTTTGAGAAGAACATGTAAAGCCGTTGAGTAAAGGGTGCCTCTAACAGATTGCTGAAAAACTCAAAACTTGTTCAGGCTGCTAAATCTATTTGTCGGCCTGCTGGCGTTATGCCCGCAGGCCGGTTTTTTTACGCGGGCGGATTTCTCAAATCCCCTTCGATTTTAGTCTTTTCTGTGGTATATATCCCAGTTAAAAACTTTCAAGGAAAAGAGGAGCCATGCGTTTTTCAAGGATGCTTTTGCCGACGCTCAAGGAACCCCCCTCTGACGCCGAGGTCGTAAGCCAGAGGCTGATGATGCGCGCCGGTATGATACGGAAGGTGGCCGCCGGCATATATAACCTCCTGCCGCTCGGCCTCAAGACCATAAGGAAGGTCGAGGCCATAGTGAGGGATGAGATGGACCTTGCCGGGGCCCAGGAGGTATTGATGCCGATGGTGGTCCCTTCGGAACTCTGGAAGGAGAGCGGCAGGTGGGACGAGTACGGCAAGGAGCTTCTGAGGCTCGTTGACCGGCACGGCCGGGAGTTCTGCCTGGGGCCGACCCACGAGGAGGTCATAACCGACCTTGTGAGGAGGGAGGTCCGCTCCTACAGGGAGCTTCCCCTGAACCTCTACCAGATACAGACGAAGTTCAGGGACGAGATACGCCCGAGGTTCGGCCTCATGAGGGGCAGGGAGTTCATAATGAAGGACGCGTACTCCTTTCACGCAACCGACGAGAGCGCCGAGGACGAGTACCGGAACATGCACGCCGCGTACAGCCGCATCTTCGAGCGGTGCGGCCTTGACTTCAAGGCGGTCGAGGCCGAGACCGGGGCCATAGGCGGCAGGTTCTCACACGAGTTCCACGTGCTCGCCGACACCGGTGAGGACGCCATAGCGAGCTGCAGGTCGTGCGACTACGCCGCCAACGTCGAGAGGGCCGAGATAAGGCCGGGCGAGGCCCCCGGGGGCTCCTCTGAGGGCAAGCCGCTGGAGAGGGTCAATACCCCCGGCAAGAGGTCCGTCGAGGAGGTAAGCGCCTACTTGAAGGTCGGCCCCGAGAGGCTCATAAAGACGCTCATATACGAGACCGACAGAGGCTTGATAGCGGCCCTTGTCAGGGGCGACCGCGAGATAAACGAGATGAAGCTCAAAAGGGCGCTTGAGTGCGCCACCCTCCGCCTCGCGGACGAGGCCTCAGTAACGGCCTCTACCGGCGCCCCGGTGGGTTTTGCAGGGCCAGTGAACCTGAAGCTCCCGGTCTACGCGGACTTTAGCGTCAGGGAGGTCCGAAATGGCGTCACCGGGGCCAACGAGGCCGACGCCCATCTCATAAACGTATCGCCTGAGAGGGATTTTAGGGCCGTCTACGTTGACATACGCAACGCGGCTGACAATGACGGGTGCCCGAGGTGCAACGGGGTCCTTGAGATAAAGCGCGGGATAGAGGTGGGCCATATCTTCAAGCTCGGGGTGAAGTACAGCTACTCGATGGGCGCGTCGTTCCTCGATGAGGCGGGCAAGGAGAGGCCGATAATAATGGGGTGCTATGGGATAGGCATAGGCAGGACAGCGGCCGCGGCCATAGAGCAGAACCACGACGCCGCCGGGATAATATGGCCCGCCCCCCTGGCCCCGTTCGACTGCGAGATAGTCCCGGTGAACGTGAACGACGCGCAGACCATGAGGGTGAGCACGGAGATATACGACGCGCTTGGAAAGGACTGCGACGTCCTAATCGACGACAGGGACGAGAGGGCCGGGGTCAAGTTCAAGGACGCCGACCTCATAGGCATACCGCTCAGGATAACCGTGGGCGAGCGGAACCTCAAGCAGGGCCAGGTCGAGCTCAAGGAGAGGAAGGGGGCCGGGGTCAGCCTTGTCAAGGTGGAGGACGCCGTGGAAGCGGCGAGGGGGATGCTGAAGAGGGGGGCGTGAGCCGGGCGGTTTTTTTTCAACCCAACGGTTTGCCGGGAGGATTTTCGGGTTACGTTCCGCTGTTAACCCAACCTGAGTGACTTCATAAGCCTCGCGGCCCTGATCCTGAATCTCAACAGCTTGATAAACGCTCTTAATTGCGATGAGGAAATCCTGCTCATCGGGTACGAAGACGCGTCGATGTCAAACAGCGCCCAATCTATCTTCTTTAAAGCGTATTTCCGCCTGGTGTATTCATAGACATCGGTTCCCGGGAGCGGAAAGCACGGGGTGAAAGTGACCAGGTCGGCCTTTAGTGAAAAGGCGTACCGTACTGTGGAAAGCATCTCACTGAAAGTCTCCTCGGGGAACCCGAGCATGAACCATGCGCCGACATGGACGCCGTGGGATTTGACGAGCGCGGCCTTCTGCGCGATCTCTTTCAGGGAGCCGCCTTTGTTGATTCGTTTCCTCGTGCTTTCGCATCCGGCCTCTATGCCCATGTGTATCATCCTGCAACCCGCCTTATACATGAGGGGAACAGTATCGTTATCAAGGCTGGCCAGGCTTTCATAACTGACGCAATCCCACTCCACGCGCAGATTGCCCCGGATGATCATGTCGCAAAGCGTCAGGAGGTTTTTTTTGCTGGAGGTGAAGCAATTGTCCTGGAACATGAAAGTCCTGACGTTATATCGTGAATAGAGGAGTTTTATCTCTTCAAACACGTTCTCGGGCGAACGGGTCCTGATCGCCCTTCCGTTGACGTTGAACGCCGTGCAGAACGTGCAGTGGCTCGGACATCCGCGTGTCATTATGACAGGGGCGGAGCGCCCTTCCTTCATATCGACGCCCAGCACGGTCGCGGAATAATCCCCGGGGTCCATCAGGTCCCAGGCGGGGAATTCGATCGCGTCAAGTTTATGGATAAAGGAGATGGGGTTGCTTCTGACCCCGCCGCCCTCTCTCCATACGAGCCCGGCGATGCCGCGAAGGTGAGCGGGATTGATTAAGGGCGCGGATTTGTCCGGCCTGTTTTGCAAAGCCGAGGCCAGGGCCGGAAGCGAGGTCTCCGCCTCGCCGCGAATGGCGAAGTCCACGGCCTGGAAATCATCCATAAGGTCTGCCGCTTCCGAGGCTGATGGATGCGGCCCTCCTATCACGATAGCGGCATGGGGCAGGGCCTCGCGGATGAGGGATACGGTTATTTGAGCCGCCTTGACGTCCTTTGTGAATATTTTGACGCCGACCAGGTCGGGTCTCTCGCTTAAAAGGAGGTCCTTGAAGCCTATTTCGTCGCACCGCATGTTCCAGTCCAGCACGATCGCCTGGTGGCCTGAGTTTCTAAGCGCGGCGGTGAGGTATCCTAAACCGAGGTCCGGAATGTTAGGCACATGTTTTACGTGCCTTGTCAAAGGCTGTGTAAGCAGGACCTTCATCTCATGATTTTGACGGGCATCTGTGGGTTTTAAATTCGATGAAGGGGCCGAAATTATCGGTTTTTCCGTGAAAACGCATAGCGAGCGCGAGGCCCGCGGCCTGGATAGCCGGCTGGTTCATTTGCCGTAAAAATTATGAAGGAAGTACCGGAGCGAATCCACCTTATCAGGCTCGATAGAGGAGATACCCTTTTTTTCGTCGGAGTCTATCACAAAATTATATAATGCGGCAACGCCTGAGTCAATCTCTTTTTAGTGCAAGGGCGGGTCGCACCCGCCGAATGGTTGTCTGACATCCGGCGGGTTACGGCTTACGCCTA
Organism: Deltaproteobacteria bacterium; assembly: GCA_016235365.1. Lineage (GTDB taxonomy): Bacteria > Desulfobacterota > GWC2-55-46 > GWC2-55-46 > GWC2-55-46 > JACRLF01. The sequence continues at coordinate 12,385 of JACRLF010000126.1, forward strand.
ACCCGCCCTACAAATCTATCCAAGTTGAGAGGAATTAGTTTTGCAGGGTGGGCACAGCCCACGCTTGTTTATGCAGATTTTTTTCTTCTCCCTTCAGGGAGCAGAAAACCGAGGACGCTCAAGTCCTCATCAAGACCAGGCCAGTGGACGCCGTAGCCGGATGGAGATATCTCATACCTCTCAAGTTCCTCTCTCGAAGCTCCCGCAAGTAACGGATACCATGCGAGCGGCACAATAATGGCCCTGCCGTCGCTCAATGCAACGTGCATGGCGTCTTCGGAAAAGGTTATTTTTAAAATCGCGGGAAGCCTTATCTGTTCAGCGATTGAAGTGTTCATTCCACGCCTCCTCTATCTTTGACCTATTGGCATTGATTATATCGTAGACGCGCCTTAACTGGCCGGCGTTGAGATTATAACTCCATGCCAGTACGCAGGAAGGTATCCAGAATTTCGCCTCGCCGTCATGCCCGATGACATGGACGTGGCATGGTTCAAAACCTTAGTTGCTGTAAAAGAAGAACCTGAAACCAGCTTCATGGAATATTGTCGGCATTGATATAACCCTGCTATCATATACCAAGACATCGAAAAAAGAATTAATCAGAGGTTTCCTGATAAAATCGCCGTCCTCCCCCTACGCCCCGGCCCTGACCATCTTCCCGGCCGTTTCTATCGGCTCCACCTTGACCTTGACTATCCTGTTCGACTCGACGTCCACGACCGTGAACCTGCGGTTCTGGTAGGTCACGAACTCCCCGCCCCTGGGGATCCTCTGAAGCTTGGCGAGCATGAAGCCAGCGAGGGTATGGAACTCCTCCATATCCTCCTCCTTGATTATTATCCCCACGTCCTCAAGGTCCCTTAAGGAGGCCGATGCGTCTATGACGAGCGTGCCGTCCTTGAGCTTCTCCACAAGCCCGCCCTTGCCCACGTCATACTCGTCCTCTATCTCCCCGACTATCTCTTCGAGTATGTCCTCGATGGTGACGAGGCCGTCTACCCCGCCGTGCTCATCCACGACTATGGCCATGTGGACCTTCCTGCGCTGCATCTCCCTCAGGAGCCTGCTTATCATGATGGAGTTGGGGACGAAGTACGGGGTCCTCATAAGGTCGGGCATCTCGGCCTTCGCGCCCTTTTCCATGGCGTTGAAGGCGTCCTTGTTGAAGAGTATCCCGGCCACGTTCTCGATGCTCTCTATGTAGACCGGATACCTTGAAAAGCCGGTCTCGGCGATGATCTTCATGGCCTCGCTGAAAGGGGTGTCGATATCTATGGCCGTGATCTTGTGCTTCGGGACCATCACCTCCCTGACGGTGGTGTCGGCGAACTCGAAGACGCCGTGGAGGAGCTCGACCTCGGCCTCTTCCAGCGCCCCGGCGGCCCGGCCCTCCTTGATCATGTATTTTATCTCTTCCTCGGAGAAAAAGACCTTTTTTTCCGCCCCCTTTACGCCGAGGAGCCTGACGACCGCCCCTGTGGATGCGATAAGGAGCCCCACTACAAGGGCGGAGACCTTTGAAAGCAGGTTTATAGGCCTTGCTGAAAAACAGGCTATCCTCTCGGAGTACCTCAACGCGAGGGACTTGGGCACAAGCTCGCCCAGCACGAGGGTGGCGTACGATATGGCTATGACGACTACGCCGACCGCGAAAAATTCAGCCGAGCCCCGTATGATGCCGACCGGTATGGAGAGGAAGACGGGCTTGAGGAATTCAACGGCCGTGACGCCGCCTATGACAGAGGCAAGGGTGCCCACCACCGTCACGCCGACCTGGACGGTGGCGAGGAACCGGTCCGGCTCCTCCTTCATCCTGGAGACGTATTGGGCTGATAAGTTGCCCTCCCTGGCGAGTTTTTCTATAACGCTTCTTTTTGCGGAGATGATGGCTATTTCCGCGCCTGAGAAGAACCCGTTCAGAAGTATCAAGACCGTTATGATTACGGCCTCAATGATTAGTCCTTCTATAGACACTTAAACACCCGTGAGTGATATCCTTTGTGGTTTGACCGGTTTTTGCATGTATGTATACGGCATTGTTGCAATTATAGCATATAAGCGGCAATTAAGGCAAACCGTTGCCTTTTGCGGGAAAACCCTGCTAAACAGAATAATTCCTTGACAGCATCGCGGATTCTGGTAAAATCATTCTTCATAAATATTGAGCCTCCCATCCATATCGCAGGTTATCCGTATTTCCCTTAGCCATTTTTTCTAAAATGCGGGAGTAGCTCAGTTGGTAGAGCGCAACCTTGCCAAGGTTGAGGTCGCGGGTTCGAGACCCGTCTCCCGCTCCAATAAAAACGCATGGCGAGCTTCAGGCCCGCGGCTTGGTCTTAGGGGTCGAGCGAACGAATAGAATAGACTTCCTTGCATTTCGAAGATTCCCCGCAGCTTGTTGCGGGAAGCTTCAATCCTCCGGCCGGTATTCCGATTGCCGAGTACCGGGTTTTCACAGGTGTGGAACTATGAACGCCCCGAGCAAGATGGAGATATTGAAGTCTTATCTTGAAGCTAAATCCCTCAAAGCAACGGCCCAGAGAGACTTCATAGCGGACACCTTCTTCAAGATCAACACGCACATAAGCCTCGATGAGCTCCTCAACAAGGTAAAGAGGAAGAACCCCGGCATAGGCTACGCCACGGTATACAGGACCATGCGGCTCTTAACCGAGTGCGGCCTGGCAATAGCGAGGCAGTTCGGAGACGGCCAGACAAGGTACGAAAACCTCCCCCAGGACGGCCACCACGACCATATAATTTGCATAAGGTGCTCGAGGATCGAGGAGTTCCAGAACCAGAAGATAGAGCAGCTCCAGGCAGAGACCGCCAAAAAGCTCGGTTTTACGGTGGTCAGCCACAAGCTCGAGCTCTACGGCTACTGCTCGGATTGCACCTGAAAACCTCCCCTGAAAACATGAGATGATATCCTCCGCGACGCGGCTGTAATTTTTCTCTTGCAATTGAAAATGAAAGTTAATATCATAACGTGATGGACCACTCGCATACATCATCGAAAGCCGCATCAGGATGCTCTAAATGGCTGGTGCTCGTCGGCAACCCCAACGTCGGCAAGAGCGTGGTCTTCGGCGCGTTTACCGGCAGGTACGCAACCGTCTCCAACTACCCCGGCACCACCGTCGAGGTATCGAGGGGGACCATGCGCTTTGGCGCGGGGAAGACCGGGGTCATAGACAGCCCCGGGGTCAATAGCCTCGTTCCCATGTCGGAGGACGAGAGAGTCACCAGGGACATACTCCTTGGCGGCGAGGCGGGCGCGGTCCTGCAGGTGATGGACGCCAAGAACCTGCGCAGGAGCCTTCTGATAACCCTGCAGCTCATCGAGATGGGGCTCCCCCTCGTGCTCGCCCTCAACATGTACGACGAGGCCGGACAGAAGGGCATAACCATAGACGTAGAGGGGCTCGAGAGGACGTTCTCGCTCGAATGCATACCGACCATTGCCACGCAGAGGTGGAACCTTGATAAGCTCGAGGGGTCGATAGACGGAGCCAGGGTCTCGGACTTTAATATCAGGTACCCGGATGCCATAGAGGACGCCATCGCGGCGGTTGCCGCGAGGTTCCAGGGGGCGCCGATATCCGCGAGGTCCCTTTCCATAATGCTTCTTTCCGGCGATACCACCCTCAAGAAGTGGGTTTCCGGGAAGCTCTCCCCTGAGGCGGCTATCGAGATAGAGAAAATACGCATAGGTCTGCAGGCTAAGTACAGCGAGCCGATAGGGTTCCTCATAAACAGGACACGGCTCAAGTACGTGGACAATATAGTGGCCAAGGCCGTAACCCGCGAGGAGAGGTCGACCGGGCGGATATCCTCTTTTATCGGGAGGTTCTCGATGCACCCGGTCTGGGGGGTGCCGATACTCCTCGTAGTGCTCTACATAATGTACGAGTTCGTCGGGGTCCTCGGCGCGGGCATCAGCGTGGACTTCCTCCAGAGCACCGTATTCGGAGAGTTCCTCAACCCCTGGGCAACAAGGGTCGTGGAGTACGCGCTGCCATCGGGCCTCATACACGACTTTATCGTCGGGCGGTACGGGCTGGTTACCATGGCGCTCACGTACGCCATAGCCATAGTGCTGCCGATAGTCGGGTTCTTCTTCATATTCTTCAGTTTTCTCGAGGACTCCGGGTATCTGCCGAGGCTCGCGGTGATGGTGGACAAGGTTTTCAAGCTCATGGGCCTGAACGGCAAGGCCGTCCTGCCTATGGTCCTGGGCCTGGGGTGCGACACCATGGCCACTATGACCACAAGGATACTGGAGACGAGGAAGGAGAGGGTCATAGTGACGCTGCTCCTGGCCCTCGGCGTGCCTTGCTCGGCCCAGCTCGGGGTAATACTCGGCATGCTCGGGGCCGTATCCTTCCCGGCCACGCTCTGGTGGGCCGGGACGGTCGTGCTCACGATGTTCCTTGTGGGGTTCCTCTCATCAAAGGTCCTTCCTGGCGAGGCATCGGACTTTATCCTCGAGGTCCCGCCGATAAGGATGCCTCAGTTATCGAACATAGCCCTCAAGACCGTCGTGCGGGTGCAGTGGTACCTCAAGGAGGCCGTCCCGCTCTTCATACTCGGCACAGTGACGCTCTTCGTGCTCGATAAGACGATGGCGCTCAAGTTCCTCGAGAGGGCCGCATCCCCGGTCATAGTCGGCTTCCTGGACCTGCCTGTCGAGGC
>JACRLF010000131.1 GCA_016235365.1 Deltaproteobacteria bacterium
GAGCCGATACACGGCAGCGCCCCGGATATAGCAGGCAAGGGTGTGGCAAACCCCATAGCGACTATCCTGTCGGCGGCCATGATGCTCAGGTATTCATTCGACATGGAGGCCGCCGCCGTCGAGATAGAGAACGCGGTGGAGACCGTGCTAAACAAGGGGTACAGGACCCCGGACATATATTCAGCCGGGACTACAAAGGTGGGGTGCAGGGAGATGGGGGACGCGGTCTTGAAGGAGATAGCCGGCTGATCCCAGATGCCGTCCGACGACAACAGCCATTTCAGCCGCTCCGCGAGGCGGAGCGTCATGGCCGCCCTTGTGGCCGCGGTCCTCTTCGGCGCGTCTACGCCCGTTGCAAAGCTCCTGCTTGGCGTAGCGTCCCCGTTGATGCTTGCGGGGTTACTCTACGCGGGGAGTTTCATCGGCCTATCCATCTACTGCGCGGGCTCAAGCCTCGGCAAGGTGAAGAGGCGGATAAATAGAGAGGCCGGGCTTAAATGGGGAGATATCCCGTATCTCGCCGGCACTATCCTTTGCGGCGGCATAGCCGCCCCGCTACTCCTTATAAACGGACTGCTATACACCACCGGGACCGTGGCTTCGCTCCTGTTGAACCTCGAAGGGGTCGCCACGACCCTCATAGCCGCCCTCGTCTTCAGGGAGCACGTGGGCGGGCGAATATGGGCCGCGGCAGTACTGATGCTCGCCGCAGGGGCCATGCTTGCCTACACGCGCCCGGAGGGCGGATGGTCATTTAACACGGGTTCGGTCCTTGTGATGCTATCCTCGGTCATGTGGGCAGTCGACAACAACATCACCACCCGGCTTTCGCACCGCGACCCGCTCGTGATAGCGCGCTACAAGGGGTTTGCATCAGCCGTTACAAACCTCTCTATCGCCCTAACGCTCGGCGCAAGGCTCCCGGCCGCGGTCCCTGTTGCCGGGGCCCTGGCCCTCGGCGTATTCGGCTACGGCGCGAGCCTCGTCTTCTTCATATATTCGCTCAGGAGCCTCGGGGCCGCGCGCACGTCCACGTACTTCGGCGCCGCGCCGTTCATCGGGGTCGCCGCCTCTTTTCTTATCCTCCACGAGCCGCTCACCCTGCGGATAGCGGGCGCGGCCCTCTTCATGACAGCGGGGCTCTATCTCATCATGAGGGAGTACCATGAGCACGTCCACACCCACGACCCGTTCTGCCACGAGCACAGCCACTTCCACGACGACCACCACGCCCACGGCCGCTGCGGCGTACTGGCCTTGTACGCCTCATTCCTCGCTCCTCGACTTCTTGCATCTGGAGCTTTTTGAGCAGCCTGTTAATATTATTCTCCAAGCCACCTCTTGAGTATCATCACCGCCCCCCGCTTGTCGAGCGGCTCGTTGTTGTTGCCGCACTTGGGGTCCTGCGTGCATGAAGGGCAGGAGACCTCGCAGCCACACTCCTCCATAAGCCTGACGGCTGAGGAGAACCACTCTTCAATGCACTCAAAACCCCTGCGCGTGAGGCCGACCCCTCCCTCATGGCCGTCGTATATGAAGATGGCCGCGCTCCCCATATCGGCGTTGAAGGGGTAGCTGACTCCGCCGAGGTCCATCCTGTCGCAGAGCGCGAAGAGGGGAAGCGTGGCTATGGCGCAGTGCTCCGCGGCGTGCAGGGCCCCCGCGACGCTGTACTTAGCCGCCCTGACCTCGTCTAAAATCCCTTCATCCACCGCCATCCAGACACCCATCGTCGTAAAGACCGACGGCGGCAGGTCGAGGGGGAACTCGCCCAGGTTCTTATCCGCATGGATGGACTTTTTCATGTAGCCCAGCACCCGCTCCGTGACCTTTAGCATCCCCATGTGCGCTACTGTCCCGTTCAGCCCCTTGCTCCCCTCTATCGAGAGTATCTCCGTCTCCTCGTTCGTTATCGCCCTTGTGTAGTAGTCAAGGCCGGAAGCCGCCCTGCAGTGCACCTTTTTTTCACCCATGTCGAGCTTTGTCACCTTGTACTGCATCCCCTTGTGGAGATATACGGCCCCTGGATGGAGGTCGTACAGGACCCTCGGGAAGCCGGCCTCCCCGAGCATACCGCCGTCGTCTTTCAATATAGCGTAGGTCTCGCCGGTCTCGCGTATGGAGACGTCCTTTTGAGGGTATTTTCTTCTCGGGTACCAGATGTCGCCCTTTGCCCAGTGGCGTATCAACCCTTCGGCCTCGAGTTCTTCAAGGACGGGTGCGAACCTCTTTACGTCGAAGACGGGGTCCGTCCCCTTCAGGTACGCCTCGCTCGCGGCGCACAGGAGGTGGGATTTTATTATCGTCCTGTTCTCGCCGTCGAGCACCGCGGCCTCGACGGCGCGCCTGAAAAAGTCGCGGGGGTTGCGCATGAAGTACTGGTCGAGCGCGTCGGCGAGCGCCACCATGACGATGAGCGAGTCCCTGCCGCTCCTGCCGACCCTGCCGCTCCTCTGCCAGGTGGAGCTTATGGTGCCGGGGTAGCCGACGAGGACGCAGACGTCGAGGCCCCCGATGTCCACCCCGAGCTCGAGGGCGCTTGTGGATATCACGCCCGTGAGCGCGCCGTCAAAGAGCCTGCGCTCTATCTCCCTTCTCTCCTCCGGCAAAAACCCCGCCCTGTATGAGCTTACGGCCCCACAGACGTCCGGGGCGCCGTCTCTGACCCATGAGTGCATAAGCTCGGTGATCTTGCGGGCCTTGGTGAAGGCTATGGTCTTGAACCCCGACCTGACCGAGGAGATGAATATCTTTGTGGCTATCGTGTATGGGCTCTGTCCGGGTGCCGGGTTGATGAAGACGAAGTTCCTCTTGCCTCGCGGGGCCGCGCTCTTCTCTATCAGCTCGAAGTCGAGGCCGGTGAGGCCTTTGGCAAGCTCCGCTGGGTTGGCTATCGTCGCCGAACAGGCGATGAAGAGCGGGTCGCCGCCGTAGAGCTTCGCTATCCTTCTAAGCCTCCTCAGCACGTTGGCCACGTGCGAGCCGAAGACCCCCCTGTACGTATGGACCTCGTCTATGACCACGTACCTGAGGTTCCGCAGAAAAAGCTCCCACTTCTGGTGGAAGGCGTTTATGGCGAGGTGGAGCATGTCCGGGTTCGTGAGTATTACGGAGGGCGGGGCCTCCCTAATCTTTTTTCTCCTGTAGTCCGTGGTGTCTCCGTCGTATATCTCGCACGGCTCAGGGGCGAACGATCTGCGCCCAGAGTCCGCCTTCCGCATGCCTTCCAGGGGGATGCCGGATGTCAGCTCCCTGAACGCGCGCAGCTGGTCCTGCTCAAGCCCCTTTAGAGGGAAGAGGTAAAGGGCGTGCGCCTCCGGGTCATCGAGGATGGACTCCACCACCGGGATATTGTATATGAGGCTCTTCCCGCTCGCCGTAGGGGTCATCACCACGACGTTCCTGCCGCGCCTGATAAGCTCTATCCCCGCAGCCTGGTGCCTGTAGAGCCGCTCCACGCCGAGCGAGCGAAGGGCCTCTTTTATCTCCGGGCGGAGGGGGAATTCCGGGCCGGCAAAGTGAGGCTCAGCCGGGGCCAGCTCCTCATGATGGACCGCCTCCGCGAGGTCCTTCCTCTTCTTTATCTCGTTGATGAAGTCATCTATCGTGATCGGAGGGAGGGCGCTCATGGGGAGAATATAACACCTTCGCGTCCCTTTTGCCATTGGGTAAGGGGAGGGTCGGCGGCTAAAGCGGGGGGAGCGGAACAGGCCGTATATCGTCCCTTGTCAGGTAGTACCCGATCCTCCCGGCGAGTTTTTCCGTGTCCGCCATGAGGCCCTTTGAGACGATGTGGAGGTTGAGGCAGACTATCCTGTCGCTCTCGTCCACGGCGTAGGCGACCATATAAGAGCGCCCGTAGAACCTGAGGCACATGGCGATAAGCACGAACGCGCCGCCCCACCATAGCACCGCAACGCCGGGGTCGTACCTGTAGCTCAAGACAGAGCTCTCCTCGTAGTCCGCCAGGGAGACGCGCCTGCCGTCCACGATGATGGAGCCGCCCAACTCAAGCTTGCCGAGGTCTTCGGTCTTTTTTCCGCCGGGTGGACCCGTGAGGACGGCCTTGACCGTCGTAAAGGGCAGTATCTTCTCCACGGCGCCGTCGAGCCTGTACAGGGTCCCGGTCATCACCGTGCCGAACCTGAGCGGGGTATCGAGCCCCGGCACTATGATATCTCCGTCGGCCTTTGTCTCAAGCGCGATGGGGTTGAAGTCCACCCTTATCCTGAGCGTCTGCTCATAGCCGACCTGATAGAACGTGTAGCCGCCGTACCTTAACGGGTCGTTCACCTCTATGGTCTTCTCTTTCACGGTACTGCCGCCCTTTATGACCCTGAGCCTCGACCTCCAGTCCTTCGGCGTCATGGGGTCGTTCTTCATCGAATACTCCGGTCCCTTCCAGCCGAGCCCGATGGCAAGGCGGGATAATTTGTCCTTAGGGTAATCGAGGCCCGGGTGCTGGATGTATTCGGTGGAGAAGTCGTCGAGGTAGAGGCTGAAGCCCGCGGGCCCGGCGGTCTTTTGATAGAGGCTTGCGAGCCGTCCGGTCGTTGAGGGGGCGACTATCAGGGGGGTGCGCGGCTTGAGCGTCATCTCGCCCTCAAAGGCGAAGAGGTAGGAGAGGATGAGCCCGAAAAAACAGAGGACTATCCCGGCGTGGTAGAGCCAGGTGAGCCACCTGCAGGAAAGCCCCTTTTCCATCACTATCCATTCGTTGTCCTTTGAGACGAGCCTGAACCCCAACTTCTCATGGAGCACGCGCCTTACCTCAGGCAGCGCCTCCGGGTAATCGTGCGTGAGCTTGAAGGTATGGGTCGGATCGAAGGTGTTCGGAAAGACCCTTTTCGCAAAGAGCGGTCCGTACCTCTTGTACGTGCAGACTACGAGGTTAAGGAGAAGGAGGAGCGCCGATAGGAGGAAGACCGGGGATGAGAAGAAATCGAGCAGGTCAAAGAACCGCACGAAGGATACGTATTTTCCGCCGGCCTTCGCGTACTCGCCGATGTCCCCGCCCTGAGGGAATATAGTGCCGACCATGTAGAGGAGCGCGAGCGCGCCGAGGATGTAGACCGAGGTCATTAGCGAGGAAAGGGTCTTAAGGCTCCACTGCGGGAACCTTTTCAGCCTCCCTGCAGCCTCAAGGCAGTAGGGTCTAACTTTTTCGATTATTGGGTGGATGTCCCTATACCGCATATCGCGTCCTATTACCATTTGTTCAGGCTGCTCAAAAAGCTCCCGACCCATGCTTCTCGCATGGGTACCCCGAGGCGTCGAGGAGCGAGGCAGGGCTCCCATTGCGTCTTTACAATTGCAATGGGAAGTCGTACTTTTTCTGTACGCCGCAGTGACGAGCAACGAAGACAACGCCGCAGATGGACTTTTTCAGCAGCCTGTCATACGGCGTATACATGGAGGCTCGGTATGCCGAGCAGCTTTGCGAGCCAGTTGACGCCGAGGAACGTCATCATCATGCATACGAAGCCGAGTATGTTGAAGAGCGACGCCGGAAGGCCCTTGAGTCCGGGGATCGCCTTTGAGTGCAGGTATATGGTGAATACCGTCCACGTTATCAGGGACCAGGTCTCCTTCGGGTCCCAGCTCCAGTACCTCCCCCAGGCCTCGTTGGCCCAGGCGGCCCCTGAAAATATGGCGAACGTAAGGAGAGGGTATCCGAAGAGCACAAGCCTGTAGGCCGTTGTATGGAGGCCGTCTATGGCGTCGAGGGTGAGGCCGTAGCCCCTGGCGGCCCCCCGCGAGAGCAGAGGCTTGATTATAAGGCAGGTCAGCTCTATAGCCGCGCTAACCACGAATACGGCGTATGAGAAGAACGCCAGTATCACGTGCCATTCAAACCAGTAGCTCTGTAGCGGCGGGGAGAGCGGCTCTACCGCAGGGGAGCGCGAAAGGAGCGCGTAGAGGCAGGCCCCGAGTGAGAGCCCGGCCACAAGCGTGGCCGGCAGGTATACGGACCGCCACCTCCTCGACACGTAGAGGTAGGTGAGGGAACTCGAGCAGGCGAACCACGACAGCGTCTCGTAGAGCGTCTGGAAGGGGGCCCTGCCGGCCTCGAAGGTCCTTAAGACAATGAGGGCGATATGGGCCGTTACCGTTACCAGGAGCGTAGTCTGTCCGGTTTTGCCAGCGGTATCCCCGCGGGTGATCGCATGGGAGATGAAAAAGAGCAGGGACAAGCCGTAGAGGAAAGCTACGGACCAGTAGAGCCGGAGTTCCAACCCAAGCAGGTAAGAATCTCTTGAGAGGATTAAATCATAGCTTGACATCGAGGCGGATTTTAGCATAAACCCATTTGGTTTGACAAGGAGCTTCTTTAGGGGTAAGATTGAAAAAAACCTACAATAACGGCAGGCAGGAAGAGGCGAAAGGGCCGGTAAAAACGGCGATTTTTTTGCGATATATAGAGAGGAAGGGCCTTTAAGATGAAGAAGTTGCGGTGCCATAGTTGCGGGATAGAGCTTCCCAAAGGCAGTTTGAAGTATATATTGGAAATAAGGAGCTTCGCCGATTTTGACGGCTACCTGGAGGAGTATGACGGCGACATAGAGGAGGGGATAAACGACCTCCTTGACGCTATGGAGTCGACCGACCCAAAGGCCATCGAGGATGACGTCTCAAAGGAGCAGATATTCATACTCTGCAAGTCCTGCAGGGACAAGTTCATAAACGACCCGTTCCAGTCCGGAAAAGCGGAGGTGGACGGCGATGAGGTGAAGGGGACGATCCACTGACCCGGGGCCGCGTGGACTACCGTCGTTTTTGATCCGTCTTTTATAGGATGGAGGGAATTGCCTTGCCCTTGAAATGGCGGGGTAAAGCCGATACCTATGTAGTAAAGGCAAGTACCTTATATGTTGAAGATTCCCCGCGGCTTGGGCATAGAGGAGCTTCAATTTTTTAACGTTCTGAAACCCCCTGGGCTTTGAGTCCGGGGAGGTTTTATTCATATCGGGCTTCAGCCCAGAGGGTTTTAATGTTTCATTAGGGGTCTAATTCCCCGTATAATCAACGGTGCCTTCGGGTACTCCGCGGAAAAGCCGCGGGGTGGTTCATTACCGTTGCAAAAACCCCGGAACGGCTTCTGAACATGCGCTACGCCGTAATCTCAGACATACATTCAAACCTTGAGGCGCTGGAATCCTTCCTTGATGAAGCCTCCTCTCTCGGCATAGACAAGACCGTCTGCCTCGGCGACATAGTCGGATACAACGCCAATCCCAACGAATGCATAGAGCTGGTGAGAAGGCACAACTTCGCCTGCATCATGGGGAACCACGACTCGAGGGCGGCCGGGCTTGAAGAGCCCACTGACTTCAACTTCCACGCGGCCGCGGCCGTCTACTGGACGAGGCAGGTCTTGACCGAGGAGAACAGGGAATTTTTGCGTGGATTGCCGCGCACGCTGATGGTGAACAACAGTTTCCTGGCGTTCCACGGCTGGGTGAACGACACTGACCAGTACATCCTCGGCGCCAACTCGGCGATGGAGAACTTCAGGCTCATAAAGGCGTTCAAGGACCCGGCGAATCTCTGTTTCTTCGGCCACACCCACGTCCCCATAACCTATGTGCAGACCAACGGGACGGTGGCCGCCAGCGCCGAAGACGCCTTCAAGGTCAAGAAAGCGGCGAGATACCTCATAAACCCCGGCGGGCTCGGACAACCGAGGGACAGGGACCCGAGGGCGGCATTCCTGATATACGATACCAAGAAGTCAGAGATCTCTTTCAGGAGGATCGGGTACGACGTCCAGAAAACCGCGGAGAAGATCCTCGCCGCGGGCCTGCCGGAGCGGCTTGCCGAGAGGCTCAAGCTCGGGTGGTGAGGGGGGAGGGGTTGTCCCTCATCATTGAGACCGGTATGTCGGGTTAGCGGAGCGTAACCCGACAATCCTTCCGGCAAATCTCTGTTGGGTTTCGTTCCTTAACCCACTAAAACCCCTGACCGCCCCTCGCTTCAAAACCTCGGCTCCCCCTCCACTATCACCTCGACCTTCACGCTGTTTTTGAAGACCTCAAGCGTAGGACCGAAGAATATGAAGTCCTGGTGGTAGGGCACTGACACTTTCCCGCCGAATGACGAGTTGTCCCCGAGCGCCATATGCACGGTGCCGAGTATCTTCTCGGTCTCGAGAATGTTATCGGGCCTTGTAGCCCTGTCGTTCGTGCCGATGCCCAACTCCGCTATGTTGCCGGTTAGCGGCGTTGCCTCTATCTTTTTTCTCAATGCCTCGGCAAACCTGCCTTCGCCCATGACCTCGACCACGCGGCCTTTCCTGACCTCGAGGCATATCGGCTTTTCAAGCTTCTCATCGGGGGCCCACTCAAGGACCATCCTGCCCTCGGCCGTGCCTTCAACCGGGGCGAGGAAGCCCTCTCCTGCGGGCAGGTTGCTGAAGGCCCCCCTCTCCGTGATGATGCCGGTATCAGGGCGCAGGTCCCTCCCGACGATGGAGAAGGAAATCGACGTGCCGTTGCGGGCCGTCACGCGGGCCGTCTCCGCGCCCTTCACCAATTCAACGAGCCGCTTTGTGCGTTCCTCGACCGCCTTCCAGTCCGCCGTCATCGCGCCGCGGAGCATGGGCCTCTCGAAAAGCGGCATGGAGGCGTACCTCACCCCCATGCACCGGGTAAGGATATCCCTGAACCTCGTGTGTGAGGTGGAGCAGTTCGACAGGGCGATTATCGCCTCCGGCGACTTGGCGTATTTGATGACGGCCTCTTCCGCCCTCCGCAGATCGTCCGCCGTTGCCACTTTGAGCAGTACCCTTGCAAGGACGCCGGAGGCGGAGAGCTCCGCGACGGCCTTTTTACCGAAGGCCGCCTCCCATACCTCTATCGGGGGTTCTTTGCCGTGCACTCCAACGGATGGGAACTCAAGGTACGCTACCTCGCAGAACTCCCTCCCGGCCTCGGCCGTATCCCTCGCTATTTCGCGGAGCGAATCCCTCTGCGCCCTTTCTTTGACGGTTACGTGTTCGTCCTCGCGGATAAGGTCGGTGATGACAAGGACCCGTTCGGTTTTTTTGACGCCGAGGTTTGTCGTGAAGATATTCCTGATAGCCCTCATTTCATCCGCATCTACGGTCATTTTGCGCGCTCCTTTGCCGTCTATCAGGATGTTGAAAAAGTCCATCCATGGCTTTTTCAACTACGGTTTGGCCGAATGGGATTCGGCCAAGCCTCACAAATTGTTCGACTTTCCAAGTCTCGCAATTTGGCAATCCGTCCATGGATTGCATATCATGGTGTTTTTCAACACCATGCAAATATATCACCGCGACAATTATTGTCAAATGTTGGGGATATGACGATATAAAAATTTTCTTACTATTTTATTCAAAATATTGACATCAATGTCAATATAAGTTATAGTTATGGCTTATAATCGTAGTTTTCTTGACAACAGGAGAGAAAAATCATGGGAGAGCGCAACATACTTCTGGTCGAGGATGAAGAGTATATACGTGAGAACCTGACTGAAATACTGGAGATGAACGGCTACAGGGTCTCCGCCGCACCGAACGGCGAGGCGGGGTTGGAGTTGGCGCGAAAGCGCGGCTACGACGTTATATTGACAGACCTCAAGCTCCCCGGCATAACCGGAATAGAGGTAATAAAGAATATAAAGAGCTTCTCTCCCAATACGGTCTGCATCATACTTACCGGCTACGCCTCGGTAGAGACCGCCGTGGAGGCGATGAGGGCCGGGGCCTTCACCTACCTTGAAAAGCCCTGCGGAAAAGACGAACTGCTTGTCACGTTGGAAAAAGCCTACGAGATGCACTCCCTCGCCGTAGAGAACGTCAATCTAAAAAACGAGATAAAGACGAGTTGTACGGAAGCCATCCTCGGCACAAGCTCCGAGATACAGGCGATGCGCGACACCATTGAAAAGGTGGCCGATACCGACTCCACAGTCCTTATACTCGGCGAGAGCGGCACGGGCAAGGAACTTGTCGCCAGGGCGCTACATTACGGGAGCTCGAGGTTCAACAAGCCTTTTGTGCCGATAAACTGCGGGGCCATACCCGAGGACCTCCTTGAAAGCGAGCTCTTCGGCTATGAGAAAGGGGCCTTTACCGGGGCCATAGCTACCAAGATAGGCAGGTTCGAGGCGGCTGACCACGGCACCGTCTTCCTCGATGAGATAGGGGACATGAGCGCCGCGCTGCAGGTAAAGATACTGAGGGTCTTGCAGGAGAAGGAGTTTGAGAGGCTCGGCGGCAGGAGTTCCATCAAGGTGGACGTCCGGGTCGTTGCCGCGACCAACATAGACCTCGAGGTGGCGGTGCAGGAGAAGAGGTTCAGGAAGGACCTCTTCTACCGTCTGAACGTAATACCGATACACCTGCCCCCGCTCAAGAACAGGCGTGAGGACATACCTCTGCTGATAAGCCACTTCATGGAGAAGATAGCCATGAGGAAGAAGAAGTATATCAAGGGCATAGCCCCTGAAGCTATGAACATACTTGAGGCTTACGAATGGCCCGGCAATATCAGGGAGCTCGAAAACCTCATTGAAAGGCTGATGGTGTTGAAGGAGGACGGCGGCGTTATCGTCCCCAAGGACCTCCCGGACAAGATTAGGTCCACAAAGGCCGAGGGGCTGAACCTGACGAGCTTCACCATGCCGGCCGACGGGATAGACTTCAATACCGCGGTCGATAACTTTGAGCGGGACCTCATAATGCACGCCCTGAACAGGGTCAACGGGGTAAAGAAGAAGGCCGCCGATTACCTGAAGCTCAACCGCACGACCCTTATAGAAAAGATGAAGAGAAAGGGGCTCCTCGATGCGGTCGACTCCGCGGAGGCCGTCGACCTCGTTGAGTCATGATTTTGACGTAAAGGCCCGTTGAAGTCAGATTTATAGCACTTTCCTCCCGGACGGAACAAGATTACCCCTGCCACGTAAATATCGTAACTCCTTGTAATACCTAAAGATTATCCCTTAAAGGCTGTCCCCTTGCGGCCATCTGCCCATATGGCACGGTTGTTGCAAAATTATTCTGTCGAAAGATCAAAGGGGAACTTCAATACAGCTTCGGGGAACTCTTTACCTTCATGACGGCCCTCACCCTAATCTTCTCTCTGATGTTTATCCTGCCGCTTGCGGCGGATAAACCCGCCTATGCCTCCTCAAAGGAGGCGAAGATGGTAACCCGCACCGCTCCTTCCTCAGCAAAAACCGTGAAGTCCAGGCCGCTACGTGAAGGTAAAGAGTCCCCCGGAGCCCCCCCCTCCGGGGAGGGGCTCGACCTCAAGTACACTGAAGGACATTTCCCGCCGTTCAACGGCGGTTGGAGATGGGTATACAGGAAAAAGGCGGTAGCCGTCCTCAAGCAGGAGCTTTATAAGGACGACGCCTTTGAGGCGGAGGTACTTAAAAACGGACTCGGCCTGACCGGCTCCGGCAAAAAGACCCTGACGGATGAGGCCCTGGTCCTCGCCGGCGGGGCTAAAGACCGCGGAGACGTCGAAGAGGCCGAGGCCATCAGAAAGATAGTATCCTTCTACAACGGTGAGATCGACGTCCACGCGTTCAACTCATCCCTTTCGCACGCCTATTCCAGGGAATACAGACTGCTCGGCAAGTTCCTCGTCGGATACCATTACGAGAAGATGGGTTTCTATCCCGAGGCGCAGGGGTACTACTCGGTGATATTGAAGGAAGGCAAGGAAGGTTTTGTCCGCTCCGCGGCGTTCTTCGCCGGAGCACGGCTTAACTATATCGAAGGCAGGTTCGCCAGGGCGAAAAGACTACTGCAGAGGTCCCTTGCGGAGAACTTCCCAGGGGCGCGCATCTGGCTCGCCAACACGCTCCTCGTCAAAGGAGAGATAGAGGGGGCGTGGAGGCTATACAGCGAAGGGACGGACAGGGCCATCGAGGACTTGGACCCCATTACGGTAGTGAGCCTTGCGGACATACTCGTGCTCGAGCGCAAGTACGGTGAAGCGCGCTCGTTATTCACGTTTCTCCGTCTGAAGCACGAAAAGGACCCGTTCCTCGATGCGTTTTTCGATCTCAAGTCCGGGGACGCGCTTCTGGCCGAGGGGCGCAGGGACGAAGCGCTCAGGGCCTATTCAAACGTCGGTGAGAGGTACAAGACCGGGGAAGGATGGGCGATGTCGAGCCTCTCAAAGGCCGACGTCTTCGTCACGGACCAGGACAAGGGCTCCCTTTCACGCGCGTTGGCGATATATGACGAGCTGTCTCGGGCCGGTCTGCCGGGCTCTGACTACGCTTACCTGGGGCTCGCATCCGTCCAGATAGGACTCGGGAAGTACGAAGACGCGATGGAATCCGCCGACAGATTTTCCTCCAGATACCCAGACAGCCCTCTGAGGTCTGACATGAACGGATACAAGTCGGATGCCGTAAGCAGCCTGCTCGACTCCCTGTACGCGTCAGGGAACAATTTGGCGGTTGCAAGACTCTATGCCAGGCACGGCGCCTCCATACCGTTCGGAAAGAAGGCGGAGGGCTATTTGAAGGCGGGCAAGTCCCTTGCCGCCCTTGACCTATGGCCGGACGCCGTCAACCGCCTCAACAGCGCCATCAGGATCGGGAAGGCCGATGTCGTTGAAGAGGCCATGATAACGCTCGCTCGCGTCTATATCAAACAGAGGGACGCCGGGAGCGCCGAAAGGCTCCTGAACGGTTTTGTAACCAGCTTCCCCGGGAGCGTTTATAAGGCGGAGGCTCAGGCCATACTGTACAAGGCCGCCTTTGACGGGGGCGAGTACGAAAAGGTCGCGCTCACGAAGAACCCTCCCGCAGGGGCCGCGGGGCTTGTGCTTAAGGCCCGCGCCATGGCCAAGCTCGGCAGGCATAAAGAGGCGCTTGCCGTCTACGAACAGGCCGTTGCGGAATTTCAGGAAAAAGGCGACAGGGGCCTCCTCGTTCAAGCGTATATCGGGGCGGCTGACGCGAGCTTCACGCTCGGCAGATATGCAACGGCCGCGGAGGGATATAAAAAGGCGGTCGCCGCGATGGAAGGCCCTGATAAGGGGATATACAAGTCATGGGCCCTCTACCGCTTGGCCCGGAGCTACTCGATATTGAGGAACGACGGCGGAAAAGAGGAGTCGCTAAAGGAACTCACCGGTCTTGGGAGCGAGTTCGGAGGCATGGCGGCCCCTGTACTGAAGGAGGCCAGCGGTCTATGAGCACGGCGCAGCGGTTGCAGGAACGGGTCCCGGCCGAGTTGTTGAACGACGCGTTCAACGTCTTCCGGGAGGCCTCGCGGAAACTCGAACAGCAGTACGCCCTCCTGGAGAGGAGGGTGGAGGAGCTCAACGAGGAGCTGGCCGAGAAGAACAGGGTCATGGAGAGGACAAGGAGGCTTGCCGCGATGGGCGAGATGGCGGCCAAGATTGCCCATGAGATAAGGAACCCGCTCGGCTCAATGGCCATATTCGCCACCCTTCTTGAAAGGGAACTCGCCAACGACGCCGAGAAGAGGAAGTTCGCCTCATACATAACGAACGGGATAAATACTCTCGATAACCTCCTTTCCAACATGCTCCTCTTCGCAAGCGCCCCCGCGGCAAGACTCAAGAGCGTGGATATCAGGGAGGTCATAGAGGACTCGATCCTCCTGGTCTCAGGGTATGAAAGGGCCGGGG
>JACRLF010000129.1 GCA_016235365.1 Deltaproteobacteria bacterium
CTTCTCAACGACTATGAAGTGCCAGGGCTGGCGGTTGGCGGCGCTCTGCGCCCTGTTCACCGTCATCAGCAGGCGGGAGAGCTTATCGAGCCCCACCGGTTTGTCGAGGAACTCCCTTATGCTCCTTCTCCTATCGTAAAGCTCGTAGAAAATCTTGAGTCTTTCTTCCATCGCCCCGTGCCTCCTCGTTATGGTTACGCGCTAACAGTTTGCTGAAAAACTCCATTTTTTAACGCCGAGATCACCGTGGTGATTTTTAACTCAGAGAGGGTTCATCAGGCTGCTCAAAAAGCTCCCGACCCACGCCACTTGGCGTGGGTGCCCCGAAGGAGTCGAGGAGCGAGGAATGAGGCGTACTCGTCTCGTACGCCGCAGTGACGAACATGCATAGCGAGCGCGAGGCCCGCTCAGGGGTCAAGCGAGCGAATAGACATATATACTCCCTTATATGTCGAAGATTCCCCGCGGCTTGGCCGGCGGGGGAGCTTCAACGACGATGACGACACCGCAGATGGGGCTTTTTCAGCAGCCTGTTAAATCAAGGCCTCGACAAAGTCACTGGCGTCAAAGTCCCTCAAGTCGTCTATACCCTCCCCCACCCCTATGAAGCGTATCGGTATCTTGAGCTCGCCGGCTATGGCGACTATTATCCCCCCCTTTGCGGTGCCGTCGAGCTTGGTGAGCGCTATGCCTGTCACCCCGACGGCCTCGTTGAAGAGCTTCGCCTGGTTGAGCGCGTTCTGGCCTGTCGAGGCGTCGAGCACGAGGAGGTTCTCATGCGGCGCATCGGGGACCTCCCTTGAGACGACTTTTTTCACCTTCTTGAGCTCCTCCATGAGGTTCACCTTGGTGTGGAGCCTGCCGGCGGTATCGAGGATGACGACGTCGGCCCTCCTTGCGACGGCCGCCTTCATGGCGTCAAACGCCACGGCCCCAGGGTCTCCGCCATGCGCCTGCTTTATGACAGGGCAGCCCGCCCTCCTGCCCCAGCCCTCAAGCTGCTCAATCGCCGCGGCCCTGAAGGTGTCCCCTGCCGCGAGGACCACGGACTTGCCCTCGGAGGAGTAGCGCGATGCGAGCTTGCCGATAGTGGTGGTCTTGCCGACGCCGTTGACGCCCAGGACCATTATCACGAAGGGGCTCTTATTTATCTCGAGGGGCTTTTCCACCACCTTCAGGATGTCGTATATGTAGGACTTCAGGTGCTGCTTGAGCTTCTCATTGTCCCAGCCCGCGAGCACGCTCCTGAGCCTGTCCACTATCTCGGCCGAGGTCCTTACCCCCACGTCGGAAGAGATGAGGGATTCCTCGAGCCTCTCAAGGAGCACCTCCCTCGACACCCCTGTCAGCGTGGACTCAACGCTCCCCATGATAGCGTTATGCGTCCTGGTAAGCCCCGCCTTCAAGCTCTCGAAACCGGCCTTCAGCCTCTTGAACATCGTCCTGTATCCTTTGCCTTACGGGATTTCCCATCCGGCCGCAACAGTCATATCTCTCCAGCCAAAGATTTTTTAGCATAAAAACCGATATTTTAAAAGCTTTTTAAGCTCGTCCGTACCCTGCGCAAGCGTTTTTTCGCCAGGCTGAACCGGCCGATGAACATGCATAGCGAGCGCATTCCCCGTAGCTTGCTGCGGGGTCAAGCGAGCGAATAGAAATATATACTCCCTTATATGTCGAAGATTCCCCGCGGCTTGGCCAGCGGGGAGATTCAACCACCGGGCTTAAAACCCCCGGAGGTTTCAGAGCGTTAAAAAATTCTTTCGTTTTACGCTGAAACGTGGTATATATCCGCTTGGCAAAGGCCGTCTTCCGCCGTTGCATCTTTATCGTCTGTGGCGGAGGCGGCGCGCCGGAACCTCCGTCCTTCGGGACTATTCGCGCCGGGGCCTGGCGATACCGCTTCTATTCGATATTCGGCCACTCAGCCATACTTGCGGGCCTCGCGCCCGTCATGCATCTTAACCGGCGGAGGCTCTCCTCCGGTAACCGCGCCGGCCGCTTTTCCGATCCTTCTTTAGCCTTGCAGCCAACCCTCATCTCGACGGACGCACCCTGGACAATTCTACTTATCTTTGGGGCGTATGCCTGTAATCTATATCACAGCTCTCTCATTTATCGCGGCGGCGGCTTCCGTATTGCTGGCGCTAACGCTCGGCGTGGCCTCGGGCAATGCATGGGCCGTTCTTCCGCTCTGCGCGCTCTCGCTCCTGATGCTTGCGGCGTCGGCTTATTTGATCATAAGAAAGGCGTTGTGGCCGATAGACAAGCTCAACGAAGCGCTTGAGCGGATAGAGGCCGGGGATTACCGCGGCGGAGTGGATATAGCCTCGGACGGTCCCTTCGGGGCCCTTGCGGGCCGTCTCAGGAGGCTGATGGACTCGCTCGATGAGTCCGCGGCGCGCCGCGGAGAGCTTCTCGAAACCATGCCCGACCTCGTCATGGACATCGACCGAACGGGCAACGTGGCGTACTTCAACGAGGCCGCCGCAAGGCTTACCGGCTATGCCGAAGAGGACGTATTGAGAAGACCATTCCTTGGCCTTCTCGACAAAAGGTCAACGGATGAGGCCAGGGAGGCGTTTGAAAGGGTCTTGGACGGAGAGGCCGTAAAGAACCTCGAACTCATTCTAACATTGAAAGACGGCGGCGTAAAGCTCTTCGAGTTCAACGCCGTGCCCGTCCGTAGGGCCGGGGCCGCGGCGATATGCCGCGTCGTCGGAAGGGATATGGATGGAAGGAAGGAAATAATTGAGGAGCTTAGAAAGGCGAGGGCGGAGGCCGAGGAGTCGTCAGAAAAGCTTCAACAGACCGTCAGGGACCTCGAGGACTTCGCGCTCCTTGCCGTAAGGAGGGAGATAAAGATGCATGAGATAAGGGAGATGCTCCATAAATTAAGAAAGGACATGGGGGTGAAAAAGGGGCCTGGAGCGGGTGCGTCCCGGGACCTCGCGCGGAACATCTACCGGTCGTGATAGAGGCGGGCGCACCGGTAAAAAACCGCTCCAGGGCCGGCTCCGTCATCCGCTGCATCCCCTGCCCCATCGCGGTGATCGACCTTGACGGCACGATTACCGGGGTGAACGGCGCCTTTTCCGACCTTGTATCCATGAGCGGGGAAGAGATCATCGGCGGCCCCGTGGAGAGGCTCCTTGAGCATGGCGCGCAGGCGCGCCTCGTCCACAGGCTCAACTCCGACCTTCACGTAAAGGACCTCCGCCTCAACTGCATCGGGCAAGGCGGCCGGGCCGTCCCCGTATCGATATCCGGCTCGGCAATGACGCGCTCCCTGGATGAGACTCAGGCGTTCGTGCTCGTTTTCGAGGATTTGAGGGAGAAATCGAGGCTTGAAGCGGAGCTTGAAAAGACGCGCAACGAGCTTGAGAGGAGAGCGCGCTACATCGAGGACTTCAGGGACGGCGTCTACCGCATGCTCAAGGACATCGACAGCAGCGAGAAAGAGATAGAGACGCTCTGCATGGAGCTCAAGGACACCCATAACCAGCTCATAC
>JACRLF010000025.1 GCA_016235365.1 Deltaproteobacteria bacterium
GTCAGCGCGGCCATGGTCTTTGGATGCGATATGCCCTTTCCGTTTTTTTAATTTTCCTCAGCCCCTTGCGGGGTACTGGGTCTTCGGATACGAGCCGAGCACCTTTAAAAAGGAGCATGACTCCCGCAGTTCCTCAACGGCGTCGACCACCTTTTTGTCGGTGATATGGCCGTCGAGGTCGACAAAGAAGCTGTACTCCCATGCCTTTGTCTTAAGCGGCCTGGACTCTATCTTCGTGAGGTTTATCCGCCTCTTCGCGAACGGCTTGAGCATGTTGTAGAGCGTGCCCGGCGCGTCCTTTATCGCGAACATCAACGACGTCTTGTCAAAGCCGGTCTTTTTAGCCGTATGCCTGCCTATAACGAGGAACCTGGTGAAGTTATTGGCGTTGTCCTCGATGCTCTTCTCCACGACCCTGAGGTCGTAGAGGCTGGCCGCGGCCGCGCTGGCTATGGCCGCCAGCGCCGGGTCCTCGGAGGCCATGCGGGCCGCCATGGCGGTGGATGAGACGTCGAAGACCGCCGCGTTCGGCAGGTTGTTCTTGAGCCAGTTCCTGCTCTGCGCCAGGGGGTTGGGGTGCGAGCAGACCTTGGCGATGTCATTGACCTTGCCGGTCTTGTTCATAAGCGAAAGGGATATCTCGAGCATGACCTCGGCGCATATCTTGAGCCCGGAGGAGGCCAGCATGTCGAGCGTATGGCTCACAACGCCCTCGGTGGTGTTCTCTATCGGCACCACCCCGAAGTCCGCCCTCCCCTTCTCCACCTCGTCGAACACGTCCGCGATGTCCTTCTTCGGGACGAACTCCCCGGATAGCCCGAAGTGCTGCATGCACGCCTGGTGGGTGAAGGTGGCCGAAGGGCCGAGGAACGCTATCCTTATCGGCCTCTCAAGTGAGAGCGAGGCGCTCATTATCTCCCTGTATACGTTTTTGAGGGCGTCGTTCGGGAACGGCCCCTTGTTGCTCTCGGTAAGCCTCTTCAAGACCTCTCTCTCCCTTTCGGGGACGTAGAAATCCGAGTTCTCCCTGACCTTGGTCTTGCCCACCTCGATGACGAGCGCCGCCCTCTCGTTAAGGAGCCTCAATATCTCAAGGTCCACCGCGTCTATGCGGCGCCTGAGGTCTTTTATGGTCGTCGTTTTTCTTCTCGGCATACGCTGCTTTACGGATAAAACGGCAAAAAGAGTGAAATACAGGGGTTAAGATTGAAGAATTAGCAGGGTGTTGAAAAACACCCTGCTAAGCAATCCATGGACGGATTGCCAAATTGCGAGACTTGAAAAGTCGAGCAATTTGTGAGGGTTGGCCGAATTAATTTCGGCCAACCCGTAGTTGAAAAAGCCATGGATGGACTCGCTCCTCCCCAAAGCCAAGCCGCGGGGAATCCACTCGCTATGCTTGTTGAAATGGCGTTTATGGGTGTGGCGCCGGGCCGGCGTCACGGCAGGGCCGGAAGCTGTGGCGTATCCGTTGGTACCGTTGCAAGCGGCGCTTAATCAGACCCCGGAGGAAACGCTAAAACCTCCGGTCCTCGGCGTAGACCCCGATGTTGCGGAATTTTTTGTAGCGGTTCTCAACGAGCGCGTCAGTGTCCATGGAGGCGAGGTCCTTCATCTGGGCCGCGAGCGCGGTCTTGAGGCTCTTGAAGGTAGACGGCGCGTCCCTGTGGGCGCCGCCCACGGGCTCCTTGACTATCCTGTCTATGATGCCGAGTTTCAGCAGCGATTGGGCGTCTATCCTGAGCGACTTGGCGGCGAGGTCGGCCTTGCTCCCGTCCTTCCAGAGTATCGCGGCGCAGCCCTCAGGGGAGATTACGGAATAGGTCGAGTACTCGAGCATGAGCATCCTGTCGGCCACCCCTATTGCAAGGGCGCCTCCGCTGCCGCCCTCCCCGACAACGGTGCTTATGACAGGGACCCCCAAGGCGGACATGGCCATGAGGTTGGCGGCTATGGCCTCGGACTGCCCCCTCTCCTCGGCCCCTATGCCGGGGTACGCGCCCGGGGTGTCGATGAACGTGAATATGGGCCTGCCGAAGCGCTCGGCGAGATCCATGAGCCTCAACGCCTTCCTGTAGCCCTCTGGATGGGGCATGCCGAAGTTCCTCAAGACCTTCTCTTTGGCGTTCCTCCCCTTCTGCTGGCCTATGACGACCACGGGGACGCCGTCGAGCCTGGCGAGCCCCCCGATTATCGCAGGGTCGTCCTTGAAGCACCTGTCCCCGTGGAGCTCCATGAACTCGTCGAAGACGGCCGTGATGTAGTCGGCGGTGTAGGGCCTGTCCGGGTGCCTGGCCACCTGAGTTATCTGGGACGGGGTAAGCCTGGAGTAGATGTCCCTCAAGAGCTTCTTCGACTTCTTCTCGAGCTTGTCTATCTCCTCCGCCGTCCGGCCCCCGCCCTCGGACTGGCGAAGCTTGAGCTCCTCGATCTTCTTCTCTATCTCTTCAACGGATTTTTCAAAGTCAAGCCAGTGTCTGTATACCATCCCTGTTTCTCCTCGCTCTTCAAGCGGCGCGCGGACCCTTCCGTCATGGCGCTGTCCCGCAGGCTCATATGAGCCTCACTTCCGCGCCGTTTAAAATGGTCTTTATCTTCTCGATGGTCTCCTGCGACGGGTCCGCCTTAAGGTCTTCCCCGACCCCTATCACTATCTCCCCATCGTCCGGGTAGAGCAGATGGAGGAATACCGGGGACGCGCCCGGGTGCTCCTCCAGTAGCTTCCTGAAGCCGGAGAGCCTCGCGGCCTCGAAGCCCTCGGTCCTTGCGTAGACGTGGGTGTTTTTCACCTTGAGCTTCTTCTCCATCCTCCCTGCGTCCTCTACGGGGGCTATGTCGGAGGCCATTATCTTTACGTCGTCCTCGTCCTTCTCGACCCTGCCCGTTATTATGAGCGGGCCGTCGGAGGCGATTGCCTCGCGCACCTTCCTGTAGAGCTCAGGGAATACGGTCACCTCCACGGAGGCGCTCAAGTCCTCTACCCTTAAAAAGGCCATGCGGCCGCCCTTTTTCGTGGTTATCTCCTTGACCTCGGTCACTATGCCGCCTATGACGACGTCGCTGTCCGCGTCCCTGTCCTTGAGCGTCTCTATCGGCCCGGAGGTATAGAGCTCAAGCTCTTTTTTGTGCCTTGAGAGCGGATGGGAGGAGAAGTAAAAGCCGAGGGTCTCCTTCTCGTAGTTGAGGAGGTCCTTCTCGTGCAGATCCGCTGTCGTGGGTCCGGCGTCACCAGCAGGCTTTACAGCCGGCGCCGGTGAGCCGAGCATGTCGAATATCGAGCCCTGGCCCGTATCCCTGTCCCTCTGCAGGCCCTGGGCGGCCTCCATGGAAGAGTCCAGCGTGTTCAAAAGGTGCGCCCTCGTGGCGCCGGTTGAGTCCAGGGCCCCGCACTTTATCAGGCTCTCTATGACCTTCTTGTTCACCCTCCTCGAATCGACCCTGCTGAGCAGGTCCAGCATGGAGGTGAAAGGCCCGTCCCCGCGCACCGAGAGTATCTCGTCTATAGCCGCGCTCCCGACGTTCTTTACCGCCGCGAGGCCGAACCTTATCCTGCCGTCGTTCACCGTGAACTCCATCCGGCTCTTGTTCAGGTCCGGCGGCTCCACGGTTATCCCGGTCTCCTTGCATTCGTTCATGTACTTGACCACCTGGTCGGTATTCCCCATGTCGGCGCCCAAAAGGGCCGCCATGAACTCCACGGCGTAGTGCTCCTTGAGGTACGCGGTCTGGAACGCTATGAGGGCGTACGCGGCGCTGTGGCTCTTGTTGAAGCCGTACCCCGCGAACTTGGCCATCAGGTCGAATATCTTCTCGGCCTTTTTCTGCGGGATGTTCTTCTTCCTGGAGCCGTCGAGGAACTTCTGCCTCTGGGAGAGCATCTCCTCGGGGATCTTCTTGCCCATCGCCTTGCGGAGCACGTCCGCGTCCCCGGGGGTGTATCCGGCGAGCACCTTGGCTATCTCCATGACCTGCTCCTGGTAGACCATCACCCCGTAGGTGTTCTCGAGTATCTCCTTGAGCTCAGGGATCTCGTACTGGATGGGGACCTTGCCGTGCTTGCGGTTTATGAAGTCGTCCACCATGCCGCTCTGCAGCGGGCCGGGCCTGTAGAGCGCGACCGCGGCCACGAGCTCCTCGAAGGTCTCGGGCTTCAATTTCCTTAAAAGGTCCTTGAGCCCCGAGCTCTCGAGCTGGAAGACCCCGTTCGTGTTCCCGCTCGCAAGGAGCCTGTAGGTCGCCGGGTCGTCGAGCGGGAGGGAGTCGATGTCCACGGACTCCCCCCTGTTGGCGCTTATGAGCTTGACGGTCTTGTCTATGACGGTGAGGGTCTTGAGGCCCAGGAAGTCGAACTTGACAAGGCCTATCTTCTCAACGTCCTTCATAGAGTACTGGGTCGTTACCACCTCGTCCTTCTGGTTCATATAAAGCGGGAGGTACTCCACCAGCGGCCTGTTGGAGATGACGACCCCGGCGGCGTGGGTGCTTGCGTGCCTGGGCAGGCCCTCGAGGGCGATGGCCGCGTCCATAAGCTCCTTGACCTTCCGGTCCTTGTCCTTCAGCTCCCGGAGCCTCGGCTCCTGCTCGAGGGCCTCTTCTATAGTGATATTGAGCTGGTTCGGGACGAGCTTGGCTATCTTGTCCACGTCCCCGTAGGGCATGTCAAGGGCCCTGCCGACGTCCCTTATGCAGGCCTTCGCCCTCATCTGCCCGAAGGTGATTATCTGGGTGACGTTGTCCTTGCCGTACTTCCCGGTAACGTACCTTATCACCTCGTCCCGCTTCTCGAAGCAGAAGTCTATGTCGATATCGGGCAGGCTTATCCTGTCCGGGTTCAGGAACCTCTCGAAGAGGAGGTTATACTTGATGGGGTCGAGGTTGGTTATACCGAGCGACCACGCCACAAGGCTGCCGGCCGCGCTCCCCCTGCCTGGGCCGACCGGGATATCCCTGCTCCTCGCGTACTCTATGAAGTCCGTGACTATGAGGAAGTAGCCGGGAAAACCCATGCCCTTTATGACCTTGAGCTCCTTGGCGAGCCTGTCGTGGTAGTGCCATTTAACGCCCTCCACGTCAATACCGGCAACGGACATCGCATTGAGCCTTCTTTCAAGCCCGGCCTTCGCCTTGGCCTCTATCAGGCTGTCGAGGGTCTCCCCCGGCGGGACCGGGAACTCCGGGAGGTGGTGCTCTCCGAGCTTCATCTCGAAGTTGCACCTCTCGGCTATCTCGATAGTGTTGGCTATGGCCTCGGGGACGTCCTTGAACGCCTCGCACATCTCCTCCGGGGACTTCACGTAGAGCTCGTCCGTGGCGAACTTCATCCTGCCCGGCGTATTTACCGTGTTCCCGGTCTGTATGCAGAGCAGTATGTCGTGGACCCTGGAGTCCTCTTTCCTGAGGTAATGGCAGTCGTTGGTGGCCACCACCGGGATGTTGAGGGCGCGGCCGACCTCGATGAGCCCGCTATTGACCTTCTCCTGCTCCGCAAGGCCGTTGTGCTGAAGCTCCAGGAAAAACCGCCTGTCCGGGAATATATCCCTGTATTCGGCGGCGGCCTTCATGGCGGAGTCCGTCTGGCCGAGCCCTATGTTGTAGGCGACCTCGCCGTGCAGGCAGGCGCTGAGGGCGATAAGCCCCTCGTTCATCTCTCGCAGGAGCCCCTTGTCCACACGGGGCCTGTAGTAAAAGCCCTCGAGGTAGGCCTTTGTAAGGAGCCTGCAGAGGTTCTGATACCCCTTCTGGTTCTTAACCAGCAAAACGAGGTGGAAGGCCGACTCACCCCTTGACGATGCCGTCCTGTCCGTCCTGCTCCCCGGGGCGACGTATACCTCGCAGCCTATGATGGGCTTTATGCCCCTGGCCATCGCCTTCTGGTAGAACTCCACGGCCCCGAAGAGGTTGCCGTGGTCGGTCATGGCGATAGCGGGCATCCTGTACTCCCGCGCAAGCGCGATGAGCGCCTCCGGCCTTATCGCGCCGTCAAGGAGGCTGTACTGTGTATGGAGGTGTAGGTGAACGAAGTTTGAATGTTGCATAGATAATGGAAGGGTAACATAATTCAGACGTTTTTGGTAGCGAAGTTTTAGCGTTCCCTTCGGGTATGACCGGGCGCGGCAAGGCTTGGCAGGCTATGGACGCAAATTCCCTCTGGACGGAGCGGGGTCTTGCTTGCGGGGGCTTAAAAAATGGCCCCCTACTCCACCCTCTTGACGTATATCTCCTTTATTATCTCCGGGTCGAGGGCGAGGGTCGTCTCGCCTATCTGTATGACGAAGGCCGGCCTCTTCTGGTTGACCTTCACAATGCTCCCCGGCACTATGCCGAGGGTGCCGAGCCTGTCAAGGCGCATGTGCGACTTTGAGGATATGAATATTATCCTGCCCCTGTCCCCGGCGTCAAGGACGCTCAACTGCTGGACTATGGGCTTTAACTCCCCGCTTACCTTGACGCAGCACTTGCCCCTCGGAATGGCGAGCCCGTGCGGGCACGTCGGAGGGTGGCCGAGGAGCGTGCAGATGGAGTCGGTGACCTCAGGGGAGAGCGTATGCTCGAAGCTGCAGGCGTTCTTCTCTATCTCCTCCTCGCCGATGGAGAGCACCTCGGATAAGAGCCTCTCGGCCAGCCTGTGCCTCCTTACGGCGGCCTCGGCGAGGCTCTCGCCCCTCTGGGTCAGATGGATGGAGTCGCCCTCGATGCTCACGAGGCCGTTTTTTTTCATCTCCTCGACCGTCTTCATGTCGGCATGGGCCTCGGCGACCTCCTCGATGGCGAAGATCTGCCTTATGGAGTCGCTGCCCTTCTCCCTCTGAGTCCATATGAACTCGAGCACTTCCTCTACGGCCTTGTCGTGTTCAGCCATTATGCCTCCTTTTAAAGCGACACCTTCAACGCCCTCAAGACGAAGTTGAGTATCCCCCCGATAAGCACCGCGAACGGGAAGATGAAGACCGTCATCCATACGGCGGCCTTTACTCCCATCTCCTTTATTATCATGAAGAGGTTCGCTATGCACGGTATGAAGAGCGTTATGGTGACGAGGCTCACCACCACCTGGATTGGGTCGAGCAGGCCGCTCTTCTGCATGGCCAGGAGCCCGGCGGCCCCGTAATCCCTCCGGAGGAAACCCACTATGAAGGCCTGCGTGGCCTCGACAGGCAGGTCCAGGAAGCCGACTATGACCGGGGATGCGGCCCTCTCGAGGAACTTGAGCGCCATCGTCTTATCGAGCACGAAGAGCGTCACTGTGCCGAGTATGAAGAGCGGGACGGCCTCCTTGAGGTACCAC
>JACRLF010000137.1 GCA_016235365.1 Deltaproteobacteria bacterium
AGGACCATGTTATTCAATATAGCCACCTTCACCGGGAGCTTGTACTGAACGGCCGTGGCAAGCTCCTGTATGTTCATCTGGAGCGAGCCGTCGCCGGCTATGGCTATTACCGTAGAGTCCGGGCGCGCTATCTGTGCGCCTATGGCGGCCGGGAAGCCGTACCCCATCGTGCCGAGGCCGCCGGAGGTCAAAAACGTCCGGAGCCTGTCGAACTTGAAGAACTGGGCGGCCCACATCTGGTTCTGCCCGACCTCGGTGGTCACTATCGCCTCGCCCTTGGTCATCTCATAGAGTTTTTCCACGACGTACTGGGGCTTTATCTTGCCATCGGGCTCAAACCTATAGGAAAGCGCATGGGTGCGCGCCCACTCCAGCGTCTGTACGTGCCACTCCTTGAGCCCGGCCCTGTAGGCCTTGAGCTCCTTCCGGGCCGGGGCCATCTTCAACATGTCCTTCAATACGTTCTTGACGTCGCCCACTATTGGGATGTCGACCTTCACGTTCTTGCTTATCGACGTCGGGTCTATGTCGATATGAATGATCCCGGCGTATGGGGCGAACTCGTCTATCTTCCCTGTCACGCGGTCGTCGAACCTGGCGCCTATCGCTATGAGGCAGTCCGTATTCATCACCGCCATGTTAGCGCAGTAGGTGCCGTGCATCCCGAGCATGCCCATGAAGAGCGGATGGGCGCCGGGAAAGCCCCCAAGACCCATGAGGGTCGTGGTGGTCGGGATATCGAGCCTGGTCGCAAACGCCTTGAGCTCGTCCGCGGCGTCAGAGAGCACGACTCCGCCGCCCGCGTAGATGACCGGCCTCCTGGACTTGAGGATAAAGTCCATCGCCTTTTTTATCTGCCCCGGGTGTCCCTTGTACGTCGGCTGGTAGCTCTCGATATGGACCTTTTCAGGGTACTTGAGGTCCCCTGCCGGCGCGTTCAGGACATCCTTCGGGAGGTCCACGAGCACGGGGCCGGGCCTGCCGGTAGCGGGTTCTTTACGAGATAGTTGTACTTGGTGCAGGGCCGCGTTATCCCGACGATGTCGGCCTCCTGGAACGCGTCGTTGCCGATGAGCGCGGTCGGTACCTGGCCGGTGAACACCACCACCGGGATGGAGTCCATGTACGCGGTGGCTATGCCGGTAACGGTATTGGTGGCCCCGGGGCCCGAAGTGACGAGCACTACCCCCGGCCTTCCGGTGGCCCTGGCGTACCCGTCGGCCATATGTACCGCCCCCTGCTCATGCCTGACCAGTATATGCCTCAGTTTCGAGTCGTAGAGGACGTCGTATACGGGCAGTACCGCGCCCCCTGGAAAGCCGAATACCGTATCCACACCTTCTTCCATGAGACAGTCCACGAACAGTTTCGCGCCGTTTTTCTTCATATGGTGAAAGACCTTTTCCCTATCTGATATTTATCCGCCTGCCCGGCTCGACACTCCCCTTTACTTTTACTTCAGTACCGCGCCGGTATTGGCCGACGTGACGGCCCTGGCGTACCTTGAGAGCCAGCCGGTCTTTATCTTCGGCGCCGGGGGCTTCCACTTCCTGCGCCTCTCCTCGAGCTCGGCCCCGTTGACCTTCAATTCTATCTTTCTTGCCGGGATGTCGACCTCTATGACGTCGCCGTCCTTTATTAGGGCTATTGCCCCCCCCTCCATGGCCTCGGGGGAAATGTGGCCGATGCAGGGGCCCCGCGTGCCGCCTGAGAACCTGCCGTCGGTTATGAGGGCGACCGCATCGCCGAGCCCCATGCCCACGAGCGTAGCCGTGGGCGCGAGCATCTCCCTCATGCCTGGGCCGCCCTTCGGCCCCTCATACCTTATGACTATCACCTCTCCACCCTTCAAGCGCCTGCCGAGTATGGCCTTCATGGCGGCCTCCTCGGAGTCGAATACCAGGGCCTTGCCGGAGAACCGCATCATCTTCTCGCTCACGCCGGACTGTTTTACAACGGCCCCCAACGGGGCTATATTGCCTTTGAGCACGGCTATGCCGCCCTCTTTATGATAGGGGTCGTTGACGGTCCTTATGACCCTGCCGTCGATGTAATCGACCTCATTTATTATCGCCTTCACCCTCTTGCCCGATACCGTCGGGTTGTCCTTTATCATGCCGCCGAGCCTCTTTAGCACCGCGGCCACCCCGCCGGCCCAGTGGAGGTCTTCCATGTAGAACTCGCCGACCGGCTCTAACGATGTTATGTGCGGGGTAGTGCGCGAGAGCGAGTCAAAGAGCTCAAGCGGCAGCTTCACGCCCGCGTCGTTCGCTATGGCCAGGAGATGGAGCACGGTGTTGGAAGAGCCTCCGAGCGCGAGGTCCGCCCTTATGGCGTTCTCGAACGCCGCCCTCGTCATTATCTTGCGCGGCGTGACGTTCTTCTTTATCAGCTCCACTATCCTTACGCCGCTGTCAAAGGCTATCCTCCTTTTTTCGGCGAAGTTGGCCAGGGCCGTGCCGCACCACGGCAGGCTCATGCCCATGGCTTCCGTAAGGCAGTTCATAGTGTTGGCGGTATAGAGCCCCTGGCAGCTCCCGGCCCCCGGGCACGCGCCCATCTCGCAGGCGTTGAGCTCCTCTTTCGATATCTCGCCCTTCCTGAACCTGCCCATGGCCTCGAAGGTATCCCTTATGAAAGAGGTGCGCCTGCCCCTGTACCTGCCGGTCATCATAGGGCCGGCTGTAACGACCACGGCCGGTATGTCGAGCCGGGCGGCGGCCATGAGCATGCCAGGGGTTATCTTGTCGCAGTTGGTGAGGAGCACCAGGCCGTCGAACGCGTGCCCTTCGGCCACGCTCTCTATCATGTCGGCTATAAGCTCCCTTGTGGGGAGTGAATAGTGCATGCCCCTGTGGCCCATGGATATGCCGTCGCACACGCCGGGGAGCCCGAAGAACATCGGGTAGCCCCCGCCCGTGTGCACGCCTTTTTCTATGAACCTCTCGAGGTCCCTCATCCCGATGTGGCCCGGTATGAGGTCTGAAAAGCTTGTCGCAACCCCTATGAAGGGCTTGTTCATCTCTCCTTTCGGGAGTCCGGTCGCGTAAAGAAGCGCCCTGTGAGGCACCCTTTCAAGCCCCTTCTTGATCCTGTCGCTGCGTCCTAACATATACCTCTTTTCCCGGTCGTATATTTTAGCTCCAGCTCCAGATGGCGCCCGCAACAGGGTTTAGACCGGCGTCCGCCCTTGCTTCAGGCAAGCCCGCTCAGGGCCCTGTTCTCCTCTTTCGGCGCACCCTTTGCCGCGAAACCCTTGCGCCGCGCCGAGAGCATCGTCTCCATCTCGTCCTTGAGCTTCAATTTGAGCTTTTTAAGCCTGTCCTTCTCTATCTTTTCATCCTCGCTCAGATGAGGCCTGTTCTCCATCTTGGCAACCCGTTTCTCATAATCCCTGTGGGCCTTATAAGTCTTTCTGAACGCCTCGTCTTCCTCAAGGAGCTTTTTCATCAATTCCTGATCGTTCATAGAGCCTCCTTCTGGTACCGGGTTTTTTAGAACATTTATGTTTTTTCGGCTATATTCCGGCTTTTCAGACCCCTTCTCGTCAAAACGGCGATTAAACGGCAAAAACGCGCGCAAATCCCGCTACGGTCATGTTTTTAATATTAACGCAACGTAGATTGCTTGTCAACAGCCTATGATTACGGAAATATCCGTAAATATCTCGGATTTGGAAGACCGCCGGGAGGATGCGGAACGATTGACCACGCCGCAGCAAGTTGCGCTTGATTAGACCCCGAGGGAAACATTAAAGACCCCCCTTTATCTCGGCCTCCGACTTCCTCAGATACAGCGGCCCGAGCCCCGCCGGAGAGACCGCCATGGGAGCACGCTCCAGGGCGAGCATGGCGATATTCGACGCCCTCATCGGCCAGAGCGCCGCCGGGGCCACGACCGCGCCGCTGACGTTCTTCAATATCTCTTCAGAATAGACCGTCAGACCGTTGCCAAGGAATACTACAGGGCCCTTGACCTCCTTGAGCCTTTCAAAAAGCGCCGCCGGGGAGAGGGCCGAGTCCTTCATCACGGCCTCCATGCCGTTGCCAGCATAGCGGTATATGGCGGCGTATACCTCGCCCTTGCGCGCGTCAAGCACCGGGCATACATGCATCCGCGAATAACGAAAATTGAGCGCGAGGGCCTCGAGGGTGGATACGCCGACGACCTTCCTGCCCGTTGCCCAGGCAAGGCCCTTGACCGTTGAAACGCCTATCCTCAGGCCGGTAAACGAGCCGGGCCCGGTGTCAACCGCGTAGAGGTCTATGTCGGCAAGCCGCACCCCGGCGCCCTTGAGCACTCCGTCTATGGCCGGCATAAGCCAGTTGGAGTGCTTCCCGGCGCCGCCGGAGTTCCATTCGCACAGGAGCCGCTCTCCGTCCATGAGGGCGACGCTTCCCGATGCCGAAGATGTGTCGAAGGCGAGTATCTTGAAGCTCCCCCTATGCCCAAGCCGCGGGGAATCTTCGACATGTAAGGAAGTATCCATATCCGATTCGCTCGCTTGACCCCGCAACAAGCCGCGGGCCTCGCGCTCGCTGTTCATGTTCACCCTTGCCCTCCCAACCCTTTGCCCGCCCGGCTCAGTTCAGGAGGCGGAAGATGTCGTTATATGTGACCAGGAGCATCAAGGCTATGAGGAGCGCAACCCCTATCTGCTGGGCTATTGACATGAACCTCTCGCTCAGGGGCCGCCCCTTTATCGACTCTATGCCGAAGAATAGTATATGCCCGCCGTCGAGGACAGGTATGGGGAATAGGTTTATTATCCCTAACTGAAGGCTTAAAAAGGCCACAAGCGACAAGACCTCGGAGATGCCGGTCTTGGCCGCCTTGCCGGCGACCTGCGCTATCATTATCGGGCCGCCGAGCGTTTTCAGCGAGTACCTGCCGAGCACAAGGCCCTTGATGACGCCAAAGAGCTTCTCGGTCATATCCGCTCCCGAGGATATGCCCTTGCTCACGGCCGTAAAGAGGCCGTACTTCCTCATCACGTGGTCCTGCTTCCTCGATATGCCGACGAGGTATACGTTGGCCTCCCTGTTCAATCTCGGCGTTATCTCGATAGTGAGCGTATCCGCGCCCCTCTTTATGACGAAGACCTTTTTTCCGCCGTCCTTGTGCACCATGTCCTCTATCTCGGCCCAATGGTCTATCCGGGCGCCGTTTATGGAGAGTATCCTGTCCCCGGCCTTGATCCCCGCCTCCCTGGCCGGGTAGCCGGACGCGGTCTCACCGACCACCGGCTCCATTGGAGGGTATACCCCTATGTACCCGGCGCCGCTCTCCGGGGAGCTCTGCGGGGTGACGGAAATCTTTAACGGTACGCCCCCGCGCATTACCCCCAGGGTGACTGGCTTATCGGGGCTCAGGGCTACGGCGGTGAGGAACTCTTCCCAGTTGCCCACCCTCTTGCCGTCTACAAAGTCGATGACGTCCCCTTTGCGGACCCCCCCCTTGAACGCGGCCTGGTCCGGGTCCGCGTAGCCTATGAGCGGGGCCTGGTCGAAAAACGCCGGCACCTGTATGCCGATGAGGAATATCACCGGGAATAGGACCGCCGCGAGCACGAGGTTCATGAACGGCCCGGCGGCCACTATCAGAGCCCGTTTCCATACGGGCTTATGGGTGAAGGACCGCGCCCTGTCCGCCTCGGAGACCTCTTCCCCGGGCCCCTCGCCGACCATCTTCACGTACCCGCCTAATGGCAGGGCCGAGACCCTGTACTCCGTCTCTCCGAGCGTCACGCCGACGACCTTGGGGCCGAAGCCGAGCGAGAACTTCTCCACCCCGACCCCGCAGAGCTTGGCCACCGCGAAGTGGCCGAGCTCATGTATGAATATAAGGACGCCTAATACGATAATGAATGAAATGGCTGTGGTCATGATCTCCCGCGTCTTCCGTTCTTAAGGGTGTGTAAGGTGACTCTAAGGAACCTCTGATTTATTCTTTTTTTTCTGTCATTTCGAGCGTAGCGAGAAATCTTGTATTGAGGAAAATCAATCGGTTATAAGATTCCTCGGTCGCTTCGCTCTCTCGGAATGACAACAGCCGCGTAGGTTGGGTTAGCGGAGCGTAACCCAACAATCCTTCCGGCAAATCGTTGGGTTGAAAAACGCAACCCAACCTACTACTACTTTTTCAACATCCTGTTAGAGACACCCCAATTTTTTGTCCTTGCCTTACGCGCTCAAGCCGCTAACGGACGACCTCGCGGCCTCCCTGGCCCACCTGTCGGCCTCAAGCACGTCCTCGATGGACGCTATCCCCCCGGGGTTATGTCTCTCAAGCACCTCTGATATGACGCTGAAGATGGAGGTGAACCGGATGCGCCCTTCAAGGAACATCTCCACCGCCACCTCGTCCGCCGCGTTCAATACGGCCGGCATGGTGCCCCCGGCCCTCAACGCCGCGTAGGCGAGGGAGAGGCACGGGAACCGCGCGCCGTCGGGCTCGGAGAACTCGAGGTTGAGCCGCTCGAAACCGAGGGCCTCGGCGCCGGCGTCGAGCCTCTCCGGATAGCCGAGAGCGTAGGCTATCGGGCCCTTCATGTCCGGACGGCTCATCTGCGCCACTATGGAGCCGTCGGTATATTCTACCATGGAATGGACTACGGATTGAGGGTGAATTACGACCGATATCTTCTCCGCCGGCACACCGAAGAGGAACGACGCCTCTATGACCTCAAGCCCCTTGTTCATAAGCGTCGCCGAGTCTATCGATATCTTCCTGCCCATCTTCCACTTAGGGTGGTTGAGCGCCTCAGACGGCGTGACCGATGCGAGGTCCTCCACGCGGGTGTTGAGGAACGGCCCGCCCGAGGCCGTAAGTATCAGCCTCTTTACATCCTGCCTCCTGTGGCCCGCCAGGGACTGGAATATCGCCGAGTGCTCGCTGTCAACGGGGAGTATCCTCACCCCTTTTTTCACGGCCTCCGCCATCACGAGTGGGCCAGCCAGGACCATCGTCTCCTTGTTGGCGAGCGCGATGTCCTTGCCAGCCCTTACCGCGGCCATCGTCGGCAGGAGCCCGGAAGCCCCTGATATGGCCGATACCACCATATCGACCCCCTCGCAGGTGGCGGCCCTGGCGGCGCCTTCGGCCCCGAAGCCGACCTCCACGGGTACCGTCATGCCCTTCCTGAGCGCCCCGGCGGCCTCGGCGGACTGGACAGAGACAAAGCGCGGAGAGAACTCCTCGGCCTGCCTCCTGAGGAGCTCGGTATTGTTCCCGGCGCAGAGGCTTATGACGCGGAACCCCCCGGGATTCCTCCTGACGACCTCGAGGGTATTCTCCCCTATCGAGCCGGTAGAGCCGAGGACCGCAAGCCCCTTTATCGCGCCGCTCAATCTCATATCGGACACTGTAACCGCCAGATTAAAATATAATAGAGGAGCGGTATCGGGAACAGGAGGCTGTCAACCCTGTCGAGTATCCCGCCGTGGCCCGGCAGGATGGAGCCGGAGTCCTTTACCCCGGCGGCCCGTTTAAGGAGCGACTCCGCGAGGTCCCCCACAAGGGCTATCAACCCGACAACCACGGAGAGCACGGCCACCGCCGCGTATGAGAGCCCCATGTCGAAAAAAAAGTTGAAAAGCCCGGCCGCCACGCCCCCCCCGATGACGCCGCCTACCGCGCCCTCCACGGTCTTTTTCGGGCTTATCGAGGTAAGCTTATGCGAGCCCACGGCCTTGCCCGTTATATACGCGAACGTATCGTTCGACCAGACGAGGGCAAGGAGAAAGAGTATCCACCACTGGCCGCCTTCCAGCCTCCTCAAGGGTATCAGGTATGAGAACGGCAGGGCGATGTACACGACCCCCATCGTCTTGCAGGCGATATCCGTTGCGCGGTCCTTGAGGTCCCTGCCGTCAAAGAGCCCGTTCAAGAAGAATATGAATAGGGCGCCGGCGATTACCGGTAAAACGGCCTCCTTGCCGCAGAAGTAGAGAAAGAACGGCATAGAGACCCCGGCAAGGACACCGAGCATATCTGTGCGAGAGTGCCGTGCCTTCAGGATGCTCAAGTTATTGAACTCAAGGAAGGACAACAGTGTCAGGACGGATACGGCCGCGAATACCCAGAACGCGGTAGTATAAAGCACTATATAGATTACAGCGGGAATCAGGATTAAACCGGTGACTACCCTTTTCAGAGTCCCCTCCCCCTTTA
>JACRLF010000138.1 GCA_016235365.1 Deltaproteobacteria bacterium
TCCTGCCCAATGGACGCAAGCTCGCAGTTTATGAGAAGCTCCTGCACCTGCGCCCTGTCGAGGCTGTCGTGAACGGCCCCGGCCCTCAACCCGTTGCCGAGGCTCAAGACGCAGTCGTACTTCTTCAATATCCCGACCACGCGGTCGAACCTCTCGTAGAGCGGGTTTTCCCTGTTGTTGCTGAGCATCCATCCGACCATGTAAGAGCCGCCCCTGGAGACAAGCCCTCCGTAGCGGTATCCCTGCCTCTTGAGCCTCTCTATGGTGAGCCTGTTTATGCCGCAGTGCACGGCCATGAACGAGATCCCGTCCTCGCACTGCCTCTCTATCACGTCGAAGAGGAGCTCCTCGGTGAGCTTATTGGGGTCGTGGTACCGCTCTATCGCCTCCTTGAACGCCTGATAGAGCGGGACGCTCCCGACCGAAAGAGAGGTAGATGAGAGCACCTCTTTTCTTATGCTGTCGAGGTCCCCGCCGACGGACAATTCCATCAAAGTATCGGCCCCGGCCTTCTCCGCGGCCCGGGCCTTTTCAACCTCGGCCCTTATATCTATAAGGTCGGACGAGGTGCCGATGCTGGCGTTGACCTTGGTGCGCATACCCCTGCCTATGCAAACGAGCCGTGCCTTGCGGTTCCTGTTGTTCGGTATCACGGCCTTGCCCGAGGCTATAAGGCCCCTTATGGTTTCGGCGGCTACGCCTTCGGAGGCTCCAGCCTCCTCCATCTCTTTGGTGACGATCCCTTTTTTAGCGGCCTCTATCTGCGTCATTTTCAATCCCCCCTTAAAATTTAGAATTTTTTGGTCTGCCGTCTTCGCTGAAGAGACCGGGATGGCGACGATTGGATAAGGACCTATGCGCCTGAGCCTCTCTCAAAGGCGGCGCAGGTGTCCACGAACCCGGAGGCCATGGCCGGGTTGGACGAGAAGTGGAGGTGGACGTAGGTGGCGAGCGTGTTCTTGTAGAGATACCCCTCACGCACCTCCTCATTGCCGTTGAAAAACGTGAAGGTCCTTTTCAAGCCCGGCAAAGGGGCCGGTATCGAGGAGTAATGGAACTCGTGGCCGCGGACGACCCCGCCCTCTTTTGATAAAGGGCAGTCCCGCACTACAGTTACCTCCCTGTACCCGAGCGCCTTCCTCTTTCTGAGCATCCGCGCCCTCCACGAAAAGACCCCGGCCATCGAGTATCTTTCGCCCGGCGTTACCTCTATGGACCTGCCGAGGTACATCAGCCCCCCGCACTCCGCGAAGATGGGCATCCCCATCTTCGCCCCTGCGCGTATCTCTTCCCGGAGGGCGGAGTTCGCCTCAAGGGCCTCTGCGTGGAGCTCCGGGTAACCGCCGCCGAGGTACAGGCCCCCTATGCCCTCGGGCAGGGACATATCCCTCATGGGGCTGAAGTACTCAATCTCGGCCCCGAAGCTTTTCAGCATCTCGAGGTTCTCTTCGTAGTAGAAACAGAAGGCGCCGTCGAGCGCGACGGCTATCTTTACGATGGGCCTTGATCGTCCGGCCCTTTTAATCGGCGATGCTGTCGCCTTCCGCCTCCCTCCGGCAGGGGCTGGGCCGGCAAGGGGTGCGAGGTCCAGATGCTTCTCCATAAGGGCCGCCGCCCTCTTTACGAGCCTGCCCCACCGGCCCTTTTGCAGGTCTCCGTGGGTCACGAGCCCTAAGTGGCGCTCGGGCATCGAAAGGGCGCTGTCCATCGGCAGGCAGCCTATTACCTTAACCTTCGTTCCCTTGGGGAGCGAGTCCTTGAGCATCCGGGAGTGTCTGGGGCTCCCTACCCTGTTAAATACCACCCACCTCAAGTCCACCTCAGGGTCGAACGTCTCAAAACCCCTTACAATCGCCCCGGCGCTCCGAGCCATCTTTTGGGCGTCCACGACAAGCAGAACCGGGAGCTTCAGCACCTTTGAGAGGTGCGCGGCCGAGCCCTCTTCTGACCTCCCGTCCCTGCCGTCAAAGAGCCCCATCGCCCCTTCTATGACCGACACGCCCTCTGCCTTCTCACGGAAGGTCTTTTTTACCCCCTCCACACCCATCATCCAGGTGTCGAGGTTGTAAGAGGGCCTCTTCAGGAGCGCCCTGTGGTGGCCCGGGTCTATGTAGTCAGGCCCGGATTTGAAGGGCTGGACAAGGTAGCCCCTTTTCCTCAGCGCCTCCATGACGCCGAGGGCCACGACGGTCTTGCCGACCCCGCTGCCGGTGCCCGCCACTATAAAGGCCCTGTTTTTTTTGCCTCTCATATCATTGCTGTCCCATTAACTACCCCCCTTTTCTAAAGGGGGGGATTAGAAACCGCTTCGCGTTGCCGCGTAAGCCGGCCTAATAGATAACCGTCGTCCTCATCTCCTGGTTCGGCCCGCCGTTCAGGAGCTTTACTACCCTTACTCCGTCGGGGAAGCAGTCTATGATATTGAGGCAGCCGTAGTCCTGCTCTATCCTGAAGAAGTTCTCTATAGGCAGACCCATGACGTCGCTAAGTATCACCCGGTTCACCCCGCCGTGGGCCACGATGCAGACGGAAGCGCCCCTGTGAAGCTCTATTATCCCGCCGATTGCGGGCATCACCCTTGCCTTTAGGTCCAGGAGGCTCTCCCCGCCCTTTATCCTGCTTACGGCCAGGTCCTTGAACCTGAAGCCAGCCTCCTCCGGGAACCTGTCAGCAGCCTCCTCACGGGTAAGCCCTTCCCACCTGCCGAGGCTAAGCTCCCGCAGGGGGTGCTTCATGACGGGCTCTATCCCGAGCCTCGCGCCTATGATCCTCGCGCCCTTGACCGCCCTCTGCAGGTCGCTTGAGTATACGGCCTTTACCGGCTCGTTGGCGAGGAGGTCGGCAAGCCTCCTCATCTGCTCGACTCCCGTGTCCGTTATATCGACGTCGAAGTGGCCGTTGTAGCGCAGCTCATGGTGGTTCACCACCTGGCCGTGACGCGCAAGGTATATCCTTGTCATCTCCATAACCGTATAACCGTCCCCTCTCCGTTACTAACAGGCCGCGGAAGCATCACGCCGCCATGGAAAATACCTTAAAGAGCGCAAGGAGCATCACTAAAAAGAGCGTCTCCCCCACCTCGCTCGTGAAGCCGAATACGTCCCCCGTGACCCCTCCTATCTTTCTTTTGAAGTATAGCGACATGAGGTAGACGGCGGCGGCGAGCAAGGCCATTATGACGAGCGACAGCGCGCCCACGCTCAACACCAGAAGCGCCCCCATGAGCGCGGTGGCCTTGAGGGCGGTCAAGACGCCGTTGCCGGCGAACGCCGCGCCGAGCCCGCCTTCGCTCCTGGCATAAGTAGAGAGGGCCGCCATCGGGACCATGGACCACCTGCCCATAGCCGGAAAGATGAAGAGGGCCGGAAGCCTGGCCTCTACCGGCATCTCGCGCAGAGCCAGGTACTTTATCAGAAGGACGAGCACGAGGAAGACCACGCCGATGGCCCCGACGGAGCTGTCGCGCATTATTCTGAGCCTCTCTCCGGCGTCATTCCCGCCGGCAAGGCCGTCCACCGTGTCGGCGAACCCGTCGAGATGGAGCCCCCCGTTTGTCAGGACGAGCGTTAGAAGGGCTATGGCCATGACCACGCTCTCCGGCAGGAGTGTGGAAAAGAGGAGATACGCCGCTACGAGTATCGCCCCCTGCATCGCCCCGACGAGCGGAAAGTACGCCATCGAGGCCGAGAGGTCCTCTGGGCGCGCCTCGATATCTCTTTTTACCGGGAAGACGGTCAAAAACTGAACGGCTATGATTAAACGCTTCATCTCTTTTCTTGGAAAAAATCCCTTACGGGGCCGCACCATCAGGCATCCCGGACAACGGCGGAATCTTCAGGCGTTGTTTCCTGAGACCCCGGCGTCGGCAAACGTCGCCATTTCATTGTATATCCTTACGGCCGCCTCCACCAGGGATATGGCGATGGCGGCCCCTGTCCCCTCCCCCAGGCGCAGGTCGAGGTCTACAAAAGGCCTGAGCCCCATCCTCTCAAGCATCACCCTGTGCCCCTTTTCAACGGAATTGTGCGACGCGAAGACGTAGTCGCGCACCAGCGGATTGAGCTCATATGCCACAAGCGCCCCGGCCGTCGAGATAAAGCCGTCCACGACCACCGGGACCCTCCTTGCCGTGGCCCCGATTACAAGCCCTGCTATGCCTGCTATTTCCGCCCCCCCTACCTTGGATAGAACGTCCAGGGGGTCTGCGGGGTCCGGCCTGTTCACCGTTAGCGCGTCCTCTATGACCTTTACCTTGCGCTTGAACGCCGCGTCGTCTATGCCAGTCCCCCTGCCGGTAACGGATTCCACGTCCGCCCCGGAGAACGCCGCTATCATGGCGCTTGAAGGGGTCGTGTTGGCTATCCCCATCTCCCCGGTGCCGAATATCGCCCCCTCCTCAGCGTACTCTTGAGCAAGGGCTATGCCCGTCTCTATGCAATCGATAGCCTCCTGCCTCGTCATCGCGGGCCCCTTGCGGATATTGCGCGTGCCCCTTATGACCTTTCTCTTGAGGAGCCCGTCGGTCCCCTTGCCGTCGAATTCGTAGTCGACCCCGATGTCTATGACCTTGACCTCGGCCCCGGCGTGGCGCGCAAGCACGTTTATCCCCGCCCCGCCGTTGAGGAAGTTCAATACCATCTGCCGCGTCACCTCTTTCGGAAAGGCGGAGACGCCCTCCTCGGCCACCCCGTGGTCGGCGGCGAAGGTGAATATCACCTTCCTCGTTATCCGCGGGCGGATGTCGCCTGTTATGCCCACGAGCTTCCTGGCGAATTCCTCGAGCCTGCCGAGGCTGTCCTTGGGTTTGGTAAGGATATCGAGCCTTGCCTGCGCCTTATCGAGCAGCGCGGCGTCCACCGGAGCTATGGCGTTTAGCGCCTCTTGAAGTCTTGACATTTAAATCCCCCCTTGAGTATTGTGGCAGGTATTGTAAAAGCCTGTTAAAAAACCTACTTCATCTTGAGCGGTATGCCCGCGGCGACGAAGTAGACCTCCCCGCAGGCCCCGGCGGCCTCGCGGTTCACGATGCCGGAGAGGTCCCTGAACCTCCTGGCAAGGCTGTTCTCAGGGACTATCCCCAGGCCGAGCTCGTTGGAGACTGCTATTACCGAAGACCGGGCCCCCTTGATGGCCTCCGAGAGCCTCCGGGCCTCTTCAACCACCTTGTCATCGTCAAGCCCGGAGGAGACGAGGTTATTCACCCAGAGCGTGAGGCAGTCTATGAGCACCACGGACCCTGTTGAAGCCCCGCTTAATCTGCCGGCGATATCGAGCGGCTCCTCCACGGTCTCCCAGGACGCGGACCGCTCTTTCCTGTGCCTGCCTATACGCTCCTCCATCTCGCCATCGAGCGCCTCGGCGGTGGCCACATATATCCTATTGCCGCCTATGGACTCGGCCAGCTTCAGGGCAAAGGCGCTCTTGCCGCTCCGCGCCCCGCCAATGACGAATACGGACTTCCTGCGCGGCTGTACCGGAAGTCCCATATGACCCAACCCGGAGCTTGCTCCGGAGTTTCCGAAGGAACTTACGTTCATGGTTTGCAAAGCCTGCCTCTGTGAATTATGCCCGAAGGAAACACTAACAGGTTGTTGAAAAACCCTCGCGTCCGTTCAGGCTGTTCAAAAAGCTCCAGATACAAGGCGTCGAGAAGCGAGGAATGAGGCGTATTTTGTCCATACGCCGCAGTGACGAGCGACGATGACAACGCAGTAGATGGACTTTTCTAAAACTCTATCCCCTTCCGCGCCGCGATATCCTCGTCGAACGGGTGCTTTATCTTGAGCATCTCTGTGACGTAATCGGCCGCCTTGATGAGCTCTACCGGGGCGGACCTGCCCGTGAGCACGACCTCGAGGCCCGGGGGCCTCTTGTCGAGGAAATCCATCATCTCATCGACCCCGATCCACCCGCCGTTTATCGCCGACATCGCCTCGTCGAGGACGAGAAGCCCTATGGAGCCTTCCATGACCGTCTTTTTCGCCCTCTCGAAGGTCTCCACCACGGACCTTTTCACGCCCGCCAAATCGGTATCCTTTCCGGTAAAGATCGGGTGCCTGCAGTTCGACCTCAATATCTCCACGGAGGGGCTCCCCGCAAAAAAGTTCTTCTCCCCGGAAGACGCCATGTCCTCCTTGAAGAACTGGACAATGAGGACATTGACCCCCTGGCCGGCGGCCCTGACGCTCAAGCCTATGGCGGCCGTTGTCTTGCCCTTGCCCTCGCCCGTATATATATGCACAAGCCCTCTTTTAAGCATATCTCACCTGCCGTCTCTTTTTAAGATGTATCACGGGGGCCAAAATGAACCCTCCCCCGGCCTGAAACCCCTTGGGCCTTCAGCCCTGAGTGGTTTCATTAACCCCTGCCTCGACCTCAGAAAAAATAACTGATTTTTAGAGGTAGCCAAAAAACAAAAAACCCATCCCCCTTGAAAGGGATGGGCCTGCGCGCCGGGTTCGTCTTGAGCTTCCTCGATAATACGGAAAATTTCCCCTTGCGCTCTCCGTACGGACGGCGCGGTCAAGGGGGCTCTCAACATGGCCTGTACCGCAGGCGTCCACAACGGAACACGCGCGGCAACTGCGGCCTTGAAACCTCGGACCCTCTCCCTCGGAAGGTCTTACTCTGATACAACCGGGCAGGTCTCCTGGCTCGCGGGTCGTCCTACTCTCTTTTCCTTCCCGGCCCATACGGGCCAGTGGTAGCTAAGTAAAGATTTCGTCGCCGCTTACAGTTGCGGGGCAGCTCCCGATTCTTACGGGATTCCCTTTTGGCCCTTGATGAGGATATCATCGACGGGCACCCGGCTGCGAGTACGGTAGACATAAACTATCAGTTTTCATGACGGCGCGTCAAGTCAATTCTCACCCGCGCTTCCGTCCCCTCTGAAAAGACGGGCCTACAGCCCCTCCAGGAGCCTCTTTACCGCGGGTATGGCCCGCATCATCATCTCCTCCCCGTGCGGCTCTATGGTGAACACCGGGTCGCGGGCGTGGGTCTTGAGGAGCCTGAAGAAGAGGGGGAAGTCTATGGAGCCGTCGCCAACAGGCAGGTGGTCGTCGCCTGCGCCGTCGTTGTCGTGTATATGCGCCTCCGCTATGAACGGCCCGAGCTCCTTCATCCACTCCTCCATCCCCCCTCCGGCAAAGACGTTTAAGTGGCCGGAGTCCACGCAGACCCCGAAGAAGGGCGAATCCACCGCCGTCATGAGGGCCTTGAGCGGGTGCGGCGTCTTCTCGAATATATGCTCAACGGCTATCACCATACCGAGCCTCCCGGCCGCGCTTACGAACGGGGGCCAGGTCTTGAGGCTCTGGGAGAGCCACAGCCCCACATCGCCCTTGAACCTCTTTTCGCTGTATCCGGCGTGGAGCACGATAGTCTTTGGGTTGAGATACCCCGCCGCCTCGAACGCCCTGCCGTAGACCTCCACCGTGCGCGTCCTTATCCCCTCGTCGGCGCTTCCGGGGTTCAGGTCGGAGTACGGGCCGTGCATCGTCAGCGTGAGCCCCCTCCTCCCGCACTCATCCTTGATGTTCCTCAAGTCCGCGCCCACGGCGATCTCGAGCGACACCTCGTCGAAGTAGACCTCCGGGTTTATCCCCTCCCTCATTATCTCATCGAACCT
This sequence comes from Deltaproteobacteria bacterium, assembly GCA_016235365.1. GTDB lineage: Bacteria > Desulfobacterota > GWC2-55-46 > GWC2-55-46 > GWC2-55-46 > JACRLF01. The sequence goes on from JACRLF010000138.1 coordinate 7,631, forward strand.
CTTTATGAGGAACTGGTAGGGGATATGGACCTGGACCCTTATATCTCGGAAAGATTCTCTATCCATCATGGGGGGACGGCGCAACTGCCTTATAAGGGACATTAAAACTCAAAAACACCGTCCGTACAAGGGAAAACATCGCGCAGGCCCCCGCCGCGGCATGGAGAGGCTCGACCTGTGCAAAGGTCGGAAAATAGCTTGACTTTTGATGGGGTAGTCAATATACAATATACAATAAAGGCGCGGTTTGACAATTTGCTGAAAAACTCCGGACTCACGTCAGGCTGCTCAAAAAGTTCCCGACCCATGCTTCTCGCATGGGTGCCCCGAGGAGTCGAGGAGTGAGGCAGGGCTCCCATTGCGTCTTTACAATTGCAATGGGAAGTCGTACTTGTCCTGTACGCCACAGTGACGAACATGCATAGCGAGCGCGAGGCCCGCTTAGGGGTCAAGCGAGCGAATAGAAATATATACTCCCTTATATGTCGAAGATTCCCCGCGGCTTGCCGTGGGGAGCTTCAACGACGATGACGACACCGCAGATGGGGCTTTTTCAGCAGCCTGACAAAAAAACGCGCCTGTTCCGGACATAAGGCACAGCCACCAAAACCCCGGCTATAATAATATGGAAAAAGTTCGCGTTCTCGATTACCCGACGGAAAAGCCGCTCACGCTGAGGGAGCGGATAGTGGAGTTCATAAAGGACTCCGTGATAACCGGCCGGCTCAAGCCCGGTGAGCGGGTGCCCGAGCAGGAGATAGCCGAGAGCTTCGGCATAAGCAGGACCCCTATACGCGAGGCATTCCGCCAGCTCGAATCCGATGGCTTCATCACGGTGACGCCGAGGAAGGGGGCGGTGGTAAGCCCTATCACTGACAGGGACGTGCGCGAGTTCTACGCGATAAAGAGCCTGCTCGAGGGCTTTGCGGCCCGGACGTCGTGCCAGACGCTCACCCAGAAGGAGATAAAACGGCTCGAGAGCCTCAACGCGCAGATGAAAAAGCACGCCGACAGGGACGACGTAAAGGGCTTTTTCAAGCTCGACAACCAGTTCCACGACACGTTCCTCAAGGCGTGCGGCAATGAGAAGCTCTGCGTCCTCGTCCACCACCTCGTCCAGCAGTTCGAGAGGTTCAGGATAACCGCGCTATCCCTGCCCGGCAGGATGAAGGACTCGGTAAAGCAGCACGACGAGATAATCGACGCCTTCAGGAGAAAGGACGCGGAGCTCGTTGAAAGGCTCGTCAGTGCGAACGCCGAGAGGGGCAGGGACATGCTCGTGGAAGAGATACATAAGGGTGTCTCTAAAAATTAGATATTTTTTCCGAGGTCGAGGCGGGGTGAAAATAAAAAGCGGAGCATATATGTTAATATGTGAGCATTTTTATTTTCGCCCTAACAAAGAGATCGGGGAAAAGAGCAATTTTTAGAGGCACCCTTAAGGAAAAACAGCATGGCCTTAGTCAACAACCCTGAAGCCGCCGCCCGCCTTGCGAGGACGATAATATCGGACATCGCGCTCTACAACCGCGAGAAGGTCCAGGCCGGCATAAAGAACGACAACATCTTTGAGCTACTCGCAAAGGAGCTCAAAGAGGGCCTCGAGCTCTACAGGCAGAGGCTCTCCCCGGGTGTTGACGACAAGAACAGGTTCTACAACATCGCCATAGTGGACATACTGATAAAAAGGAACGGCAACATCGAATCCGACATCTGGTAGCTTTCGCGCGCCCCCGTGTAAAGACCGGCCTCCCCCGGAGGCCCTCCGGCATCTTGTCCCGCTCATTAACAGGATGCAGAAAAACTCCAAATTCACGTCAGGCTGCTCAAAAAGCTCCAGATGCAAGAAGTCGAGAAGTGAGGAATGAGGCGTACTTGTCTCGTACGCCGCAGTGACGAACGACGATGACGACACCGCAGATGGGGCTTTTTCAGCGGCCTGCCAATACATCCGAATGGAAGACACTAAAACATTCACGGTCAGCGCCGACGGCGCCCATCAAAGGCTCGACGTCTACCTCGCCGGCGCGCTTTTTCCGGTATCGCGCTCGGGCATAAAAAAACTCCTTGAAGACGGGCGCATCGAGGTAAACGGCAAGAAGGCCAAGGCCGGCTACAGGCTCCGTCTGAACGATTGCATCGAGGTGAGCCTCCCGCCGGAGGCCAAAGGGCCCGTAGAGCCGCAGGCGATGCCGCTGGACATAATATACGAGGACGACGACATCATCGTCTTGAATAAGCCCGCAGGGCTTGCCGTGCACCCCGGAGCCGGCAGGGAGTCCGGCACGCTCGTCAACGCGCTTCTCTCCCACACCCGGACGCTGTCGGACATAGACCCCTCAAGGCCCGGCATAGTCCACAGGCTCGACAAGGACACCACCGGCACCCTCGCCGTGGCCAGAAACAACCTGAGCCATCTCTCCCTTTCCGGACAGTTCAAGGAGCATACGACGAAGAGGAGCTACGTGGCCCTTGTCTGGGGCTCGGTGGACGGCCCCGGCGCCATAGACCTGCCCATAGGGCGCGACCTCACACAGAGGAAGAAGATATCAACAAGGACGAAAAAGTCCAGGCGCGCCGTCACCCTCTACAGGGTGTTGAAACGCTATCCGCTCATGACGCTCCTGGAGCTCAGCCCGCAGACGGGACGCACCCATCAGATAAGGGTCCACCTCGCCTCCATCAACCACCCGGTGGTGGGGGACCAGGTATACGGCAAGAGGAAGACCCCTCCCGCGGCCCCGAAGCCGGTGACCGATATGCTTAAAAAGATAAAAAGGCAGATGCTCCACGCAAAGACCCTCGGCCTCATCCACCCCGCAAAGGGGGTCTACATGGAGTTCTCATCCCCGCTCCCGCAGGACATGGAGAGGTTGATAAAGACGCTGGAAGAGGCATGCTGAAAAATAACCGCGGCATAGGATACATCTCCTCCCCGATATTCCCGGAGACGGTGGCGCACGGTTTTTTAACGAGGGTCGGCGGGGTGAGCGCGCCGCCTTTTGACTCCCTGAACTTCGATTTGAGGGACGCAGACCCATCAACGAACATAGATGAAAACAGGAAGAGGGCCTCGTCCGCGCTCGACGCGGCGCTTGAAGACCTCGTCACCGTCAACCAGGTCCACGGCGACGGCATACATATAGTCACGGACAGGACCCGACTCCGGGACAGGCCCGACGCGGACGCGGTCATAACCAAACTGACGGAGGCGCCGGTCGGGGTATTGACCGCCGACTGCCTGCCGGTCCTGCTCTTTGATGGCGCCAACGGCGCCGTTGGCGCCGTGCACGCGGGCTGGAAGGGCACGGCAAAGGGGATAGTCATAAAGACGATAGATGCCATGGGCAGGGCTTACGGGACAAAGGCGCGGGACATACTATGCGCCCTGGGCCCGTACATAGGCCCGTGCTGCTATACCGTCGGAGAGGACGTGGAGGCCGCCATCAGGTCTTCTTTCGGCGATACCGAAGGCTTCATGGAGCGCTCTGGCAACGGCTACAGGCTCGACATAGGGCTCCTGAACATGCGCCAGCTCATATCCGCGGACGTACTCAAACAAAACATCGACTTCGAGCCGTCCTGCACATCATGCAACAACCGCCTCTTCTTCTCGTACCGGAAAGACGGCGGCAGGACGGGCAGGCAGTTGAGCTTCATAATGCTCAGGGCCCGGATGGAGGGGTGAGCGAAAGATGGTAGCTGGACTTACCGGCGGGATAGCGTGCGGCAAGAGCCTGGTATCCGCGGAATTGAAGAGGCTCGGGGCGCATATCGTGGACGCGGACCTTATCTCAAGGGAACTGATGGAGAAAGGGACCCCGGTCTACGACGGGGTCGTGCGCGAGTTCGGCCGGTCCATACTCCGCCCTGACGGCTCCATAGACCGCAAGGCGCTCGGCGCAATCGTCTTTTCAGACCGTGAAAAACTCCTCAAGCTCAACGCCCTCACCCACCCGGCCATAATTAAAACGGCCTCGGAAGAGGTGGAGCGGATCAGGAAGAGCCGTCCTGAGACCGTCATCGTGGTCGATGCGGCCCTCTTGATAGAGGCCGGCATGCACAGGGCAGTGGACAGGGTGATAGTGGTATACGCGGACGAGGAAAAACAGATAGAGAGGATGAAAAAAAGGGACGGCCTCGACGAGCCGGAGGCCAGAAGGCGCCTGTCGTGCCAGATGCCGATTAAAGAAAAAATAAAATATGCCGATTATCTTATAGAGAATAACGGCACAGTCGAAGAGCTCGAATCCGCCGTGAGAAGGGTCTTCGCGGAGCTCGCAAAAATATGAGAGAATATTGCAATTGGCCCTTGACAGCTTCAATCAACCGTGCTAATGTGAAATTACCTTTCAAAAAGTAGCTCAAAGCATTTACCATACCTCGTAAGCTTCTATCCATAAGATTCAAGCCCAGAGGAAATCCTGAGAGAACTGAATCAAAACATACGATAAAACCTTTTTGAAAATGCATGGCGAGCGCCAGCCCCGGCACGTGGGTTTCGGGATTGGCGAGCGGATATGAAAGAATTTATTCTTTACATTTCGAAGTTCCCTCTCGGGACATCCGTTACGGACTTCAAAAAACCGCTAAAACTCTATTCCATCCACAAAACCCCCCCAATAGGAGTGTTGCATGAACCTCAAGGAACTCAAGGAAAAAAAGATTAACGAGCTTACCACGCTCGCCAAGAAATACAATATAGAGAGCGCGTCGAGCATGAGAAAGCAGGACCTCATATTCGCGCTGCTCCAGTCCCAGAGCGAACAGAACGGGATGATATACGGGGAAGGGGTGCTCGAGACGCTCCCCGACGGGTTCGGGTTCCTGAGGGCCCCGGACTACAACTACCTGCCCGGCCCGGACGACATATACGTATCCCCGTCGCAGATAAGGAGGTTCAACCTGCGCACCGGGGACATAGTGTCCGGCCAGATACGGCCCCCGAAGGAGGGGGAGAGGTACTTCGCGCTCCTCAAGGTCGAGAAGGTCAACTACGAAGACCCCGAGGTGGCCCGCGAAAAGATACTCTTCGACAACCTTACCCCGCTATACCCGCAGGAGAGGATAAACCTCGAGACCCCGCCCAACGGCGACCTCTCGATGAGGATAATGGACCTCTTCACCCCCATAGGAAAGGGGCAGAGGGGTCTTATAGTCTCCCCTCCGAGGGCCGGCAAGACCATGCTCCTTCAAAAGCTCGCCAACGCGATCACCACGAACCACCCGGAGGTCGTCCTCCTGGTCCTCCTCATAGACGAGAGGCCGGAAGAGGTGACCGACATGCAGAGGTCGGTCAATGGCGAGGTCATCAGCTCCACGTTCGACGAGCCCGCCCAGAGGCACGTCCAGGTCTCGGAGATGGTCATAGAAAAGGCGAAGAGGCTTGTCGAGCACCAGAAAGACGTCGTAATACTGCTCGACTCGATAACCAGGCTCGCCAGGGCATATAACGCCGTCGTCCCACCGAGCGGCAAGGTACTCTCCGGCGGCGTAGACTCCAACGCCCTCCACAAACCGAAGAGGTTCTTCGGCGCGGCAAGGAACATAGAGGAGGGCGGGAGCCTCACCATCATGGCCACGGCCCTCATAGACACCGGCAGC
>JACRLF010000130.1 GCA_016235365.1 Deltaproteobacteria bacterium
GCCGAAACGGCCGGCGACGTCTACCGGGTGATAGTGGAGGCCGACAGGAGGATGGGGCTTTCGCTCTGACAGGATGTTGAAACAGTCCGTCCTGGACTTTTTCAACCACGACGCTATGAACGTAAGTTCCTTCGGATACCCCTGAGCTTGCTCCGGGGTGATTCATCTCATCCTCCGGGTGCAATTCCCCGCGGGCCGTTGCGGGGCGGTTCATTGTCCGGAAAAACCTTATCGACAGAGGCCAGGGTTATGGGGGCGCCCGTAAAAGAGTTTTTAGAGGGGGAACTGCCTGCAAGGTTATGCCTGACGCTTGTCGCCGGCGGGGGCGGCCTCGACAGGGAGGTCACCACATCCCTCATCCAGAAGCCGGGGCTCCTGCTGACGGGGATCCTGGAGGAGCTCCATTCGGACAGGGTACAGGTATTCGGGGCCGCGGAGGTCGGCTATCTTACGAGCCTTTCCGAGGAGAAGCTCAGGATGGCGATGGCCGTGCTTGAAAAGCCCGAGCTCCCGGCCATCATCGTCACCAGGGCGCTTGAGCCCCCCGGGTTCCTCCTGGAGCTGTGCGCAAGGAAGGACATCCCGCTTTTCAAGTCCACACTCACTTCTTCGGTCTTCATCGAGCGCGTCACCAAATTCCTCGAGGGGAGGCTGGCCCCCACCACCACGCTCCACGGCGTCCTTATGGACCTCCTCGGGGTCGGCGTCCTCATCATAGGCAAGAGCGGCATCGGCAAGAGCGAGTGCGCCCTCGAGCTCGTCTCAAGGGGCTACAGGCTCGTTTCCGACGACGTGGTGATAGTGAAGAGGATGCCGCCGTCGGTCCTTATGGGCACCTCATCCGACCTCATACGGTACCATATGGAGATACGGGGGCTCGGCATAGTCAACATAAAGGACATCTACGGCATCACGGCCATAAGGGAAAAGAAGCAGATGGACGTAGTGGTGGAGCTTGTCAAGTGGGAGCAGGAGAGCGAGTACGAGAGGCTCGGGTTCGAGGAGAAGAAGTACTCCATCCTCGGTGTGGAGCTGCCGTACCTGATGGTGCCTGTGAGCCCCGGAAGGAGCGTTGCGACGATCGTGGAAGTGGCGGCGAGGAACCAGATACTCAAGATTATGGGGCACCATTCCGCAAGGAACCTGAAGGCGCACCTCGAAGACGTGATGAAAGGGCGGAATTGAAGGAGATACGTCTCGTAGTGGTAAGCGGCCCCTCCGGTTCGGGCAAGAGCACGGCCATAAAGGCGCTGGAGGACATGGGTTTTTTCTGCGTGGACAACATGCCGGTCTCTCTCCTGCCCACGTTCATGGAGCTCCTGGCCCGCACCGGGGAGATAACCAGGGTGGCGGCCGTGGTCGACGTGAGGGAGGGCGAGTTCCTGAAGGACTTCACCGTGACATTGGCGGAGGTCAGGAAGGCCGGCTACAAGGTCGAGATACTCTACCTCGAGGCGTCCGACGATTCGCTCGTGAGGAGGTTCAGCGAGACGCGCAGACGCCATCCGATAGCCGCCATGGAGAGGCCCCTTGACGGGATACGGATAGAGAGGGAACTCCTTAATGAACTGAAGGATAACGCCGATAAAGTGGTTGATACCACCTACTTCACGGTCCATCAGTTGAGGGACCTGATCAAGGAGTATTTCTCAGGGCCTTTGACGTTCGAGAAGCTTACCGTGAACATGGTGTCGTTCGGGTTCAGGTACGGCCTGCCGGTGGACGCGGACCTGGTGATAGACACGCGGTTCCTGCCCAACCCCTTCTTCGTGGATTCCCTCAGATGGCATGACGGCCTGGATGAGGACGTCAAGGGGTTCGTCCTGTCGAGGGAGGAGACAAAGGAGTTCCTTATGAGGTTCGAGGCCCTGATAAGCTATCTTATCCCCCTGTACTGGAAGGAAGGCAAATCCTACCTTACCATAGCCGTCGGCTGCACCGGCGGGAAACACAGGTCGGTAGCCATAACCGAGGCGCTGGCCTCCGGGCGATTCCCCGAGATGGTCGTCGTCAAGAAAAGGCACAGGGACATCCAAAAATCGTAACGGAGCGACCCTCCGTGTCCGCAGGGGTGAGATATGACGGGAGCAGTTATAGCGACTCATGGCAAGCTCGCTGAAAGCCTGTTCGCCGCAGCCGAATCGATAACGGGCAGGATGGAGAACGTAAGGACGGTATCGATAACGAACGCCGACAAGAGCGACAGGATAAGGGGGGAGATATCCGCCGCCATCAAGGAGGTCGACAGCGGCAAGGGTGTTGTCGTCTTTACCGACATGTTCGGCGGCACGCCGACGAACATAGCCCTCTCGCTCATGGAGGAGGGCAGGGTGGAGGTCATAACCGGCGTGAACCTGCCGCTCCTGATCAAGTTCGCGGGGCACAGGTCGGAGAGGCCTTTGAACGAGCTCGTGCTTCTTCTGAAGGAATACGGCCGGGAGAGCATCGTCATAGCCGGGCATATGCTCAAGGAGAAAAAATGACCCCTCCGAGGCGCTAAGGCCCCGGCGGTTTCAGAACGATTAACCACCCCGATAGCCAAGCAGCGGGGTATCCGAAGAAAAATCGTTTTTATTTATGCGTGGCAAGCCACCGCAATTGCCTATACCCCACTTTGAGGGTTAAGAAAATGTCATTATTTAATTCAAAAATACCTGAGATAAGCGGTTCTTATTCAAAGGACGAGGATATCGTCCTGCATGAAGGGGACACCTACGAGTTTCTACGGAAACTGCCAAGTAATTTAATAACCCTTGCCATTACTTCACCTCCATATAATATTGGAAAAGTCTATGAGAAGAAGGTAAAGATAACTGATTATCTGGCTGAGCAGGAAAAAATCATCCGTGAACTCGCCCGCACACTAAAAGACGATGGAAGCATCTGTTGGGAGGTAGGCAATTATATAGACAAGGGTGAGGTGTTCCCTTTAGATATTTTTTACTATGACATTTTCAAAAGAGCGGGCTTAAAACTTAGGAATAGAATTATTTGGCACTTCGGGCATGGGCTTCACGCATCTAAAAGATTCTCAGGCAGATATGAGACTATTTTGTGGTTTACAAAAACAGACGATTATATTTTTAACTTAGACGCTATAAGGATACCTTCTAAATACCCTGGCAAACGGTACTATAAGGGACACAAGAAGGGGCAACCCTCCTGCAACCCCTTGGGGAAGAATCCATCAGATATATGGGAAGTATTAACGCAGGATTGGGAGAACGAAATCTGGAACATCCCCAATGTCAAAGCCAACCATCCTGAAAAGACGGTTCATCCCTGTCAGTTCCCGATAGAATTGGTTGAGAGATGTGTTCTTGCGTTAACTGATGAAGGAGATTGGGTGCTGGATCCGTACTGCGGAGTCGGCAGTAGTTTAATCGCTGGCATAAAAAACAACAGAAAAGTTATGGGGTGCGATAAGGAACACGAATATATAAAAACCGCCAAGCAGAGGATTACTGATTTTTATTCAGGCACTTTAAAGATGCGTCCTATTGGAAAGCAGATATATGTGCCTACTGGCAGAGAGAAGGTGTCGCAGGTGCCTATAGAATGGGAAGAATATTCGGAGAGAGTTAAACAATGAAAATATCTGGCGTCTATTCCTTCAATAAAGGGAAGGAATTTATTGAGACCAAGTATCCCCACCTGCTGAAAGAAATTAAAGAAGTCATAAAACAAATAAAAGCCGAAAATCATCTCACCAAGAAAAGTAGAGAGAAAACCATGGCAGGGAAAATGCTATACAGCCCTAAGTCATTAAATGGTGTTTTTAAAAAGGAGTTTGCAAAATACAGTTGGACTAAGCACCGCGAGAACTGTGAATATTCTAAAAAATATTATACGGGGGAATATACTCCGAGAAAGATGAAGGGTAAGCCGTTTCGGGAAATGGACTTCATAAAAGAAAAACTCGGAGTCGAGGTCCAATTCGGCAAGTATTCTTTCATGGTATATAACGTCTGCGCGAAGATGACTATCTTTAATAACCTCGGGCATATCAACGCCGGCGTTGAGATAGTTCCCATCAAGCAGTTTGCCGACAACATGTCAACAGGGGTATCATACTTTGAACAGTTTATATGGGACTTGGATAAACGAGGGGTGTCGGATATCGATATACCTGTATTAATTTTCGGCATAGATACGGATTAAGGGATGGATACGTTCCTGTTCCGGATTCAATTACAAAAAACTACTTTTTATAATAGAGATAGAGAATGAAGATATCATGAGCGATGAAGATTTATCGGAATTTATAAAACAAATGTATACGCTTAATTATACCCTAAGGAAACGTTAAAAACCCGCCCCCTGCCGGGATGGAAGGGGGCACATTCTTACTCGGGCCATATGATCATTCTCGTACGGGTGGACGACAGGTTGTTGCACGGCCAGATTATCTGCGCCTGGGTCCCTTTCATGAAGGCGGACTCTCTCCTTGTGGCCTCTGACGAGGCCGCGGGCGACAGCCTCGTCTCCGAGATAATCGGGTCGTGCGGGTACAAAGGGCTCAACGTCTACGTCAAGTCCATAGACGACGCCGTGGGGCGCCTGCGCGGGGATGGGCCCGCTAAGGAACGGACGATATTGATAGTCGGGGACTTGAAGGACGCGCTGAGGATTTACGACATGGGGATAAGGTTCACGTCCATCAACCTCGGGAACATCCATCACGAAGACGGCAGGCGCATAACCCCGTACTTGATAGTCAACCGCGAGGACGAGGAAATACTGCGGAGGTTCAGGCGTATGGGCGTGTCTATAGACGTCAGGGACGTGCCGGCAAGTCCGCCCGCGGAGTACATACCCATGATGGAAGAGGGACGGCGATGACGGCGGAGGCGCTCTACGACGCCTTCAAGGTCTCCCTCGCCGGCGGGCTTCTGTCCCTGGACAGGACCGCGGCGCTGCAGACCATGGTCTCCCGTCCCATAGTCGCCGCCCCGGTGATAGGCTACATCCTCGGCAATCCCTCTGCCGGGCTTATCGTGGGGGCCATGCTCGAGCTTATCTTTATCGGGGACGCGCCGGTCGGCAGGTATATACCTGTCCACGAGACGGACCTCTCCGTGATGGTAGCCGCCATGACGATAACGATAATCGACGCCATGGGCTTAAACTCCGGGGTGGAATCAGGCCGGCGCTTGATCGCCGCCGGAGTGGTCGCGGCCCTCCCGCTTTCGCTCGTGGCCATGCTCCCTTTGAGCAGGGTCTTCCATCTGGCGGACACGTTTACCCGCAGGGCGAACCTCAGGTTTTTCAACAGCGCGCAGGGGGCCGTGGAAAATGGCGTCCGGATAAGCCTTACGATGGAGAATCTCAAGGGGTTGGCGCTTTTTTTCACGACGAACGCCCTGGCCCTCTTCCTCGTCTCGGCTCCGGCGCTCTTTCTTTCGCGCCTGATATTTTCGCGCACAGGCCTTCACTGGCGCCTGCTCCCGGCCTTTGCGTGGTGCGCCGTGCTCGGCATGGCGGTTGCGTTGAACGCCGTGTATACTGATAAAAGAGGGGCCTTGGTCTTCGCCGCTTCAGGCATAGCCGCAGCGATAGCATTTGCGTTTTTATAGCGTGGGGTTTCATTATAGCGTTCCGATAAGTCTATGGGCATTTAAACCTTGGAGGAATCATCGAAGTGGTCTCAAAGTACACGATGTTGCGCGTCTTCCTCGGCTCCTTCTTCATCCAATCGGCATGGAGCTTCGAGAAGATGCAGGGGCTCGGGTTCGCGGCGGCCATATCCCCGGCGCTGAGGGAGATATACGGGGACGATGAAAAGGCCGGTAATGACGCCGTGAAGAGGCACCTGGTCTACTACAACGCGCACCCCTACATGGCCTCCCCGGTTATCGGGGCCGTGATGCGCCTTGAGGAAAAGGCCAGGGACGGCGAGCGCACTCCGCCGGCTCCGGCGGAGTTCAAGAATAAGGTCATGGGCCCCTACGGGGCCATAGGCGATTCTTTTTTCTGGAGCGGCTTGAGGCCTCTTGCCTCGTGCGCGGGCGCGGCCGCGGCCATTTTCTGGGGCATCTGGGGGCCGGTGATATTCCTCGCCGTGTATAACACGTTTCATCTATGGATGAGGTGGAACGGATTGAAAAAAGGGTATACGCTCGGCGAAGGCGTCGTGGGCTATATCAAGGGGCTCGATCTGCCGGCCTGGTCGATAAGGGCGCGCTATGCGGCCTCGGCCATGCTCGGTCTGCTCGCGGCTTCGGCCGCGGCCCGGATCCCGGTCTCAGCCGGCCGCGTGCACGCGGCGGGGTGGGCCGTCGCAACGGTCATTGTCGTATCAGGGGCGGCGTTCCTCTTAGGCATCTTTTTTAAAAAGGGCGTCTCGATACCGGCGATTATCTACGCGGCCGCCATCCCGCTCATAGTCTACGGGGCGGTATCCGGTTTTTAACGTTTCCTTAGCAGTTAGGGGGTCTAATCAGGCGCGTATGAACAACGGCGCCAACGGGTGCCCCGCGGCTTGGCCGGCGGGGTGGTTCATTCCATGATCGGAGATATAAGGTAATGATGGAAATACAGGACAATCAGGTGGTGAGGGACTTCACCATAAAAAACAAGTTCGGGCTCCACGCCCGCGCAGCCTCTCTATTTGTCCAGCTTACGAACAGGTTCTCCTGCGACATAGCCGTGCTGAAGAACGGCCAGGAGGTCAACGGCAAGAGCATCATGGGCATACTGATACTGGCGGCGGCGCAGGGGTCCGTCATAACGGTAAAGGCCTCGGGCCCGGACGCGCAGAGCGCGGTCGATTCCATCGGGGGGCTTATCGAAGAGAGGTTCGGCGAGGAATGATGGCTGATTCGAAGAAACAGGTAATATTGATGAAAGGGATAGGCGTCTCCTCGGGGATCGTCATCGGGAAGGCCTATCTCATGGACACAGGGGTCGTGGAGCCGGCGCACTACTGCCATCTCGACGCCTCGGACATAGATAGGGAAATAGAGAGGTTTGAAAAGGCCCTCAACGACTCCTGGGACCAGCTCAACCGCATCAAGAAGAAGCTGGAGGAGGACAGGCGGGGCAAGGAGCATATAAGCATCATCGACGCGCACCTGATGATACTCAAGGACAATATGCTCATCAACGACACCGTCAAGGTCATAAAAGAGGAGCGCGTCAACGCCGAATGGGCCCTCCATACCGTACTTAAGGGCGTGATGGAGTACTTCGACAAGATAGACGACGAGTACTTGAGGGAGCGCTCCAAGGACATAGAGCACATAGTCAACAGGGTGCTCGTGAACCTGACGGGCAGGAAGCACGAGCCCGTGGCCGAGATAAAGACCCCCTCCATCGTCATCGCCCGCGACTTAACGCCGGCGGACACCGCCCAGATGGTCAAGGGCATGGTGTTGAGCTTCCTGACAGACGTCGGGGGCAAGACCTCCCACATCGCCATAATGGCCCGCTCCCTCGAGATACCGGCGGTAGTCGGCCTCGAGAGCGTTACGCGCAAGGCCGAAAACGGCGATACGGTAATAGTGGACGGCACCACCGGCACCGTCATAATAAACCCCTCGGAAAGCGTCATAGACGTATACAGGAAGAGGCAGGAGAAGTACGCGGACTACGGCAAGGCCCTCTTCCACTACAAAGACCTCCCGTGCGAGACTACCGACGGCAGGCGGATCCATCTCATGGGGAATATGGAGATAGCCGAGGAGATAGACTCCCTCATCGAGCACGGCGCCGAAGGGATAGGGCTTTACAGGACCGAGTACCTCTACCTCAACCGCAAGGACCTTCCCACCGAGGAAGAGCACGTGCGCGCCTACAGGCAGCTTGCGAAGAGGATGTCGCCCAACCCGGCCATAATAAGGACGCTCGACATCGGGGGCGACAAGTCCATCGGCGGGATAGACATGGGCAAGGAGATAAACCCGGCCCTGGGGCTCCGGGCCATACGGTACTGTCTCAAGAACGTCGAGATATTCAAGACCCAGCTGAGGGGGATACTGCGCGCCAGCGCCAGCGGCAAGATAAAGGTCATGTTCCCCATGATCTCCGGGATAGAGGAGATAAGGAGGGCGAAGGCGGTGCTTGAGGAGGCGAAGGCCGAGCTCAAGGCCGAGGGCAGGCCCTTTGACCAGGGGATCGAGATAGGGGTGATGATAGAGATCCCGTCAGCCGCCATAATAGCGGACATGGTCGTCAAGGAGGTCGACTTCATATCCATCGGCACCAACGACCTCCTGCAGTACTCGCTGGCCATAGACAGGGTGAACGAGCACGTGGCGTACCTCTATGAGCCGTTCCATCCGGCCGTCCTGAGGATAATCAAGACCGTGGCGGACGCGGCGAACAAGGCCGGGGTGAGCGTAGGGGTATGCGGGGAGATGGCGGGGGAGCCCGAGTACGCGCTCATACTCCTTGGCTTCGGGGTGCAGGTGCTCTCCATGAACGCGTTCTCCATACTCAGGGTCAAGAGGCTCATAAGGTCGGTAAGCTACGCCGAGGCGAAGAAGATATGCAAGACCATCATAGGGATAGCCACGGCCAAGGAGGTGGAGCATTACATAACCTCGAAGCTGCCCGGCCTGTATAAGGAAGAGTTCTGGAGTTGACCCGCCCCGTCGCCCTGAGATCAGCCGACGACGTCATAAGGGGGATTCCATCTTAATCGGGTGGAGGGAATTGCCGCGCCCATGAAAATGGCGGGGCGATTCCAGGCCATATAAAAGGCAAGCGGCTTGGGCATAGAGGAGCTTCAAAAATCTTGTTGACAATTTACGCTCAAGATTAAATAATATGTAATTCACTGAGCAAAAAGAATTAAAAAGGAGGGTGGGAATGAGGGAGCATTTATTCACATCGGAATCAGTTACTGAAGGGCATCCGGACAAGGTGGCCGACCAGATATCCGACGCGGTGCTTGACGCGATCTTTAAGGAGGACCCCCGCAGCAGGGTCGCCTGCGAGACCCTTGTTACAACTGGGCTTGCGCTCATCGCCGGGGAGATAACCACAAAGGCGCAGATAAACTACCAGGACGTCGTAAGAGAGACCATCAGGGATATAGGCTATACGGACGCGAGCATGGGGTTTGATTACCGCACATGCGCCGTGATGGTGGCGCTCGACAGGCAGTCCCCGGACATCGCCATGGGGGTAGACAGCTCCGAGGCGAAGGAGCAGGGCGCCGGGGACCAGGGGCTTATGTTCGGCTACGCGTGCGACCATACCCCTGAGCTCATGCCCATGCCGATAGACCTCGCGCACAAGGTGACGTTGAGGCTGTCCGAGGTCAGGAAAAAGGGGATACTGAACTTCATAAGGCCCGACGGAAAGAGCCAGATTACGGTAAAGTACGCCGACGGCAGGCCGGTCTCCGTAGATACCGTGGTTGTCTCCACGCAGCACTCGCCCGATGTAGACCAGAAGACCATCAGGGAGGCCGTCATGGAAGAGGTGGTCAGGAAGGCGATACCCGCGGACCTCCTCACCCCCAAGACGAAGTACCACATAAACCCGACCGGCAAGTTCGTGGTGGGCGGCCCTCACGGGGACTGCGGCCTTACCGGCAGGAAGATAATAGTCGACACCTACGGCGGCCACGGGAGCCACGGCGGCGGGGCGTTCTCCGGGAAAGACCCATCCAAGGTCGACAGGAGCGCGTCATACCTCGCCAGGTACATAGCCAAGAACATCGTAGCCGCCGGGCTCGCCTCCGAGTGCGAGCTGCAGCTCGCCTACGCCATAGGGGTGGCCGACCCCGTGTCGGTCATGGTGGACACCTTCGGCACCGAGAAGATACCCGAGGAGAAGATAGAAGACCTTGTGAGGGCGCACTTCAGGATGAAGCCCGCGGAGCTTATAAAAGACCTGGACCTGCTGCGGCCCATATATAGAAACAC
>JACRLF010000026.1 GCA_016235365.1 Deltaproteobacteria bacterium
CGTACAGGAAAGAGGTCATCAAGAACGTCCGCCTGTACGGCGAGATGCACAGGTTCATCCCCGCGATAGCGAGCTGGGTGGGCGCCTCCATAACCGAGGTGGAGACGACCCACCATCCGAGGAGGTTCGGGCGGTCCAAGTACGGGATATCGAGGACCGTCAGGGTCATCCTCGACCTCATCACCGTGAAGTTCCTCCAGAGCTTTTCCACGAGGCCCATACACGCCTTCGGCCCAGGGGGTCTGCTCCTGGGCTTCATCGGGTTCCTGATAGCGTTCTACCTGAGCTTCGAGAAGCTCGTCAGGGGCAAGGACATCGGCGGCAGGCCGCTCCTATTCCTCGGCGTGCTCCTTATCATCCTCGGTGTCCAGCTCGTGGTGATGGGGCTTCTTGGGGAGATGCTCGCAAGGGTCTACCACGAGTCCCAGGGCAAGCCTATATACACCGTAAAAAAGGTGCTGGGCAGATGATGAAAAAAATATTATCCATCGTGCTGAAGGCCGCGGTGAGTCTAATCATACTCTACGCCCTCTTCAGGAACATCGACACAGGGGCCTTGTGGACGACGGCCGCGTCGGTCAACCGCCTGTCCGTGGCATTTACGGCGCTCCTTTTCATAGCCACGCAGAGCGTCTCAACGCTTCGCTGGTCCATCATCCTTAAAAAGGACATGGAGGTCTCCTACCCGAGGCTCCTGTCCATATATTTCATTGGGATGTTCTTCAACAACTTCCTCCCCACGATGGTCGGCGGGGACCTCATCAAGGGGTATTACCTCTACAAGGAGTCCGGGAGGGGGGACGTCTCCCTCGCCTCCATCTTCATGGACAGGTATTCGGGCTTTGCCGCGCTCATGGTCATAACGCTTGCCGCCCTCGCGCCCGGCTACCCGCTCATAAAGGATTCGGGGCTTCCGGCGTTCTTCGTGGCCCTCATAGGCGGCTTTTTCGCCGTAAGCCTTGTCATATGGGTAGGCCCGCTCCATTCATGGGTGATGCGGATACTCTCCACGATACATTTTTACGGGATAAACAGGAAGATAGAGATGTTCTACAACGTGCTCATGGGATACAAGCGCCACTACCCCATCCTCGCCAAGATATTCTTCTGCTCGGTCTTTGTCCAGGGCGGCGTCATCATAGGGTACTATATCCTGGGCAGGGGGCTCGGCATGGATATCGGCATAGGGTACTTTTTCCTCTTCATCCCCCTGACAACGGCCATATCGATGATCCCGATTTCGATGTCCGGCCTCGGGATAAGGGAGGGGGCCTTTGTCTACCTTTTTTCCAGGGCCGGCGCCAGCAAGGAACAGGCCCTGACGCTCTCGCTGATGTGGTTCGTGATGGCCGCCGTCGTGAGCATAGCCGGCGGCGTCGAGTACATAAGGATGGGCGGGGGCAAGGCCTATAAGGGGGGTGAGGCCGGGCCTTGACGTGGAGGCCCGCGAGCGTTGCCGCAGGGTGGGGGGGCTTCAAACCCCCTGATCGCTGAAAAATACCGCATACCGATCCCAAGAATCCGGAGGTTTTGTGATGGCCATCGACAAAGAGCTACTGGACATACTCGCGTGTCCGAAGTGCAAGGGCAAGATAAGGCTAAATGAGAAGAAGGACGGCCTTGTCTGCGAGAAGTGCAGGCTTGTCTACCCTATAAAAGACGATATCCCGGTGATGCTCGCCGAAGAGGCGCGCCCCCTCAAGTAGGACGCGGGCCGCACCGTATCGCGCGGCCTTGTCGGCATGGGGCTAAAAAGGGCCTGATCAAAAGAGCGCCAGATGGAAAAGATATCAGTCACCATAATAGCCCTGAACGAGGAAAAGAACATCGGGGAGTGCCTTGAGAGCGTCAAATGGGCCGATGAGATACTGGTGTCCGACTCCGGGAGCACGGATAAGACCGTGGAGATATGCGGCAGGTACGGCGCAAAGGTCTTTAACGACGCGTGGAGGGGATTCGGGGCCCAGAAAAACCTGCTGGGCGACAGGGCCGTCAACGGATGGATACTCAACGTGGACGCGGATGAGAGGGTGACGCCCGCGCTCAAGGAAGAGCTATTGAAGGCCGTGGAGGGGGGCGGCAAGGCCGGGTACTACGTGCCGAGGAAGAATTTTTTCGGCAGGAAGTGGATAAGGCACTGCGGGTGGTACCCGGATTACAACCTGAGGCTCTACAGGAAGGAGAGGGGCCGCTTCACCGAGAGGGCGGTGCACGAATCGGTAAAGGTGGACGGGGCCACCGGGCGCCTTAAAACCCCCCTCGAGCACTTCACGTACAGGGATGTCTCGGACTATCTGACCCGGATGGAGCGCTACTCCACCCTCGCCGCGGACGAGATGAGCGGCAGGGGTAGGCGCGCCGGGGCCCTTGACCTGCTCTTTCGCCCCGCGTTCACGTTCTTCAAGATGTTCGTGCTCAAGAGGGGGTTCCTTCACGGGGCCGACGGCGTCATGCTCTCGATGCTCTATGCCTCCTACACGCTGGCGAAGTACGCCAAGCTCAGGGAAAAAAGGGGCCCTTGATTGGCCGGCGCCCTGTCCCAGGCGGCTTCGGCGCGCGGGGCCGGGCCCGGCTTGAGTAAGGCCTCAAACATGCTTTTTTTCAGCGGAGGTCTCGCCTGATTTGTTCGACGGCGTAAGGAACATACTCGTCATAAAGCTCAGGCATATAGGCGATGTGCTTTTGACCGTGCCCGCCATAAGGGCGCTTAAAGAGAGTTTCAAAGGCTCCAGGGTCTCCGCCCTCGTGAACTCCGGCACTGAGGAGATGCTGACGCTCAATCCGCTCCTGGATTCCGTGATAGGCTTCCAGAGGTCGGTCAAGGACCTCCCGGTCCTCAAGCGCATAAGCTCCGAGTCGAGGTTCGTAAAGGGGCTCCGGGCCATGGGCTTTGACATGGCGGTGGACCTTACCGGCGGGGACAGGCCCGCGCTCATAGGGTACCTGTCCGGGGCGCGCTACAGGCTCGGTTACGAGCCCGCGGGCGGCTTCGCGGGCAAGAGGTATCTCTATACGCACCTCGCGAAGAGGCCCCAGGCCCGCACACATACGGTCCTGAGGGACTTAGGTATGGTAAAACACTTCGGCATAGGCACGAAAGACCTGACAATCGATATCTTCACGTCCCCGGAGGACGAAGCCTTCATAGACACCCTCCTCATGGAGAACCTCAAGGACGGGGAGCCCTTCGTGCACGTCCACCCGACGTCGAGATGGCTCTTTAAATGCTGGAGGGACGACTACATGGCGGCCTCCCTCGACTGGTTGCAGTCAAGGGGCCTGCGGGCGGTGATGACGTCCGGGCCGCAGGAGAGGGAGTTGAAGAAGGCGCGCTCCATCTCCGGGCTCATGAAGACGCCCCCGGTCGACCTCTCCGGCAGGCTCAGGTTGAAGCACCTGTCGGCCCTTTCGAGGCGTTCCGCGTTTTTCTTCGGGGTCGATTCCGCCCCCATGCACATCGCGGCGGCGTCAGGGGCGAGGGTGGTGTCCGTCTTCGGGCCGAGCGGGGCCTTTGATTGGGGGCCGTGGGACAACGGGGCCGCGGCTGAGTACGGCTTTTCAGATAGCCGCACCTCCCCTTACCCGGATAAAAACGGGGTCCAGACGTTCGGCGGTAATACCGTCGTACAGAAGGACTGGGACTGCGTCCCGTGCGGCAAGGACGGATGCAACGGGAGCAAGAAGAGCGACTGCCTCGACGCGTTGACCCCCGAAGAGGTCTTCGGTGCGTTTCTGAAAACCATATAGGTCTTGCAAGCCCCGTTGCTTAATAAGTAATTTTTTCCGGGATCGGGTAGGCAGGTGAAGGAACATCAACTCGCGGTGCTGAATTTTTTCAAGGGTCTCAGGCCGGGAAGGCTCCTTGACGCCGGTTCCGGCGGGGACGCGCTCGGGCGTGTCTTGAAGGACAGGGGGTTTGACGTATTCTCCCTCGACCTCTACGCTCGCCCGTACCTGAAGGACAGGTTCGTAAGGGCGGACATGAACGGGGGCCTGCCCTTCGTCGACGGCGCGTTCGATTACGTCCTATGCAGCGAATCGCTCCAGTACCTGGAGAACCACGCAAGTCTTTTCAGGGAGTTCCAGAGGGTGCTAAAGAAAGGCGGGAGCGTGATAGTAAGCATACCCAACCTCCTCAACGCGGGCTCGCGGCTCTACTTCCTGCACAGGGGGTATTACCCGAGCTTCAAGCCCATAAGGACGGTGGATGCAAGCAAGGAATGGGACTCCATAGCCTACAACCCGATCTCGTTCGTTGAGATACTGGAGCTCGCGAAGAGGAACAACTTCGAACTCAAGTCGATTAACGCGTCAAGGATGAAGCCCTCGAATCTCCCCCTATACCCTTTTTTAAAGGCGCTCTACTCTCTGGGGCTCCTTTTCGAGAGGCGCGCGGAAAAGGCCGAATTATTAAGGCGCCTGTCCTCCAGGGAGGCGCTCCTCGGCGACCATCTTATAATCCATATAGGCCTCAGGGCTTAATCCCCGTATGCTTACGATCATGCATTCAGAGTCGTCGCTTGGCTGGGGCGGCCAGGAGAACAGAACGCTGCATGAGTGCCTGGGCTTGAAAAGGCTCGGCGCGCGCGTTATCGTCTTGTGCAAGCCCGACAGCGTTCTGAGGCAGAGGGCCGCGCAGTCCGGCATCGAGGTGATCGTCCACCCCATGAGGTCAAACCGCGATATCTCGGCCATAAGGCGCGCCATAGGGATAATCAGGGACGAGAGGGTCGACGTCGTAAGCACGCACAGCGGGGTGGACAGCCTCATATGCGCCATTGCAGGCAGGTTCTCAAGCGTAAAGCCAGTGATAGTGAGGACAAGACACCTGGCCCTGCCCATCACCTCGAGGCTGACGTATTCGATGCTCCCGCACATGGTGGTGACCGTGAGCGAGTCCGTGCGCGCTCACCTGGTCGTTGAAAAGGGGATACCCGCCCACAGGGTGGTCTCGATCCCGACGGGCGTGGACCTGAAGATGTTCGACCCGGACGCCGCTCCAGATACGCTGCGGCGCGAGCTGGGGCTGGATAAGGATAAACTGATAGTCGGGACCGTAGCCATATTGAGGAGGAAGAAAGGCCACCACGTTCTGCTCGACGCCATACCGGAGGTGCTCAGAGAAGTCCCCGGCGCGGTATTCGTCTTCGCCGGAGACGGCCCGCAGAGGGGCAATATCGAGGACAGGATAAAGGCCCTCGGCTTAACGCAAAGCGTCAGGCTCTTAGGGCTCAGGACCGACGTGCCTGCAATATTGAAGGGTCTCGACCTCTTTGTCCTGCCCACCCTTCAGGAGGCGCTCGGGACCTCCATCCTCGAGGCGTCCGCCATGCGCAAGGCGGTCGTGGCCACGCGCGTGGGAGGGGTGCCTGAGGCGGTCGCCGACGGCGTCACCGGCGTCCTTGTCCCGCCAGAGGACGCTTCCGCGCTCGCCGCGGCAATGACAAGGCTCTTCAAGGACCCAGGGCTGAGGACGGCCATGGGAGAGCGCGGCAGGGAGATGGTGGAGAGGGAGTATTCAACGGACAGGATGGCCGAGCGCATGTTCGAGCTTTATACCGCATTGGCGCGGAAACGGAAGCGATAGGGGTTACGGCGACGTAATCTTCCGGCCGCCGCCCTTTATAATATGACAACTGTGCCGGTACTTATGTACCACCACATAAGCCCCAACAGGGGGGATATGATAACGGTTGCGCCGGAGGTCTTTGACGCGCAGATGCGCCACGTAAAGGAGGCCGGCTACAGGAGCCTGAGCGTGGACGAGCTTGTGGGGTTCATGCGCGGCAAGAATGAAATCGACGGCAGGGCCGTGGCGATCACGTTCGACGACGGCTATCTCGACAACTACGTCTACGCCTTCCCGGTATTGAAGGCCTGCGGAGTAAAGGCCACGGTCTTTACCGTGACGGCCTGGGCCGATTGCGCCACGAAGGAAAACGGCGCTGAGGGCAAGGGCTCGCTGATAGAAGAATTCAGGAGAAGGCCGCCCACGCACGCAGAGGCCAAGGCGATGATAGAAAAGGGCGACTGCCGGGGGGCCGTCATGGACTGGGAGATGATAGAGGAGATGAGGGGGAGCGGCCTTGTCGAATTCCACTCCCATACGATGACGCATGAGAGGTGCGACCGGCTCTCCGGCGAAGGGCTTGCGAACGAGCTTGCGGGCTCAAGGCAGGCCCTTGAGGAAAGGTTGAACGTCGCGTGCAAGTACCTCTGCTGGCCGAAGGGCAAGCACGCCCCGGAGTCTGTGGAGGCCGCGAAGGCCGCCGGATACGCGGGGATATTCACTACCGCGCCGGGTGTAGCGCGGCGGGGGGACGACCCCTTTTCAATAAAGAGGATACCGGTCAAGGACGGCGTCAACTGGTTCAAATCGAGGCTGAGGATATACACAAGCCCGCTCATGTCGGCCCTTTACCTGAGGATGAGCGGGAAGAGATAATGTTGTGTTCGGGCGCGCTCCGCGAACAAGGCGGTTTGCAATGAGGCTTAAACCTGTAGACGGATTTTTATACCTGTGGATGAGGGCCGGTAAGGCGCTCGATAAGAGGAAGACCGGCATTGAGGCCTTCAGCCCGGGCGTGGTAAGGAATATCCTCATCGTATCGTCCACCGCCATAGGCGACACGCTCCTTTCGACCCCCGCCATACGGGCCGTCAGGAAGCAGTACCCTCGGGCAAGGATAGTGGCCATGTTCAACAGGGACAATATGGAGCTATTCGAGTCCAGTCCGCATATCGACGCGGTCGTGCCATATTACGGCGGCTACAGGCGGTTCTTTAAGACGGCAAGGGAACTGCGCGCCTGCTCTTTCGACCTCGCTCTCATATTCCACGGCAACGAGCCGCAGGCAACGCCGCTGTGCTACCTATCCGGCGCCCCCTTCATCTTCAAGCTCCCGAATAACGGCCCATATAACTTCCTCTTATCCAACAGGACGCCTGTAGTCGGATGGGGGGAGATGGGCCACGGCATAGAGGGCAGGCTCAAGGCGGCGGCCCTCGCGGGGTGCGTACCGGACGGCATCAGGATGGAGGTCGACCGCGACCGCGCCGACGAGGCGGCGGTATCGAAGTTCCTCTCCGGGGAGGGCGTAACCGATGGGGACATCCTCGTCGGCTTCCAGGCCGGCGCATCCACCGTGAGCAGGCAGTGGTTCGCCGACAGGTTCGCGGAGCTTGGGAGGAGACTGATAAAGAGAACCCCGCGCCTCAAGGTCGTGCTCACCGGCTCGCCCGGAGAGGCCCCGCTCTGTAAAGAGATAGCGGACGGCATAGGCAGGGGGGCAATTCCGGCGGCGGGCAGGCTAAGGCTCCGGCAGACCCCGTCATTGATAGGGAGGCTCAAGACGCTCGTCACCGGGGATACCGGCCCCATGCACATGGCCATAGCCGTCGGCACGCCGGTGGTTGCCCTGTACGCGGTGGCTGACCCGGGGAGGACAGGCCCGCTCTATGACAGAGAGCGCCATATCGTGATACAAAAGCCGAGGACGTGCGACCCGTGCGTGAGCAAGAGGTGCGGGTACCAGAAGTGCATGGAGGCCATAGGCGTTGATGAGGTCGAGGCCGCGGTAAGACGCACCCTGGAGGCCGTCCGGTGAAGATAGGCATCGTATGGGAGAACGGGGTCTCAAAATGGATGTCCCAGATGTTCGAGCCCCTCATGGAGTTCCCCGGTGTCGATATGAACGTATTCGTGGGGGAGAGGAACAAGTTCGACGTCAAGGACGTAAGGCTCAATAAACATGACCTCACCCACAGGGAGGAGATACTGCTCGGCCTCTATAACGCCGTGACCCTTTCCCGCAGGGCCCCCAGGAGCCCGTACAGGAAGATGCACTTCTACCTGAACTCGCTCGACAAGCATCTAAAAGGCTACGACATAGTGGAATGCCACGACTCGAGCCGCTCCCTCTATACGCTCGCGGAGCTTAAGAGGCGCAAGGGTTTTAAGCTCGTCGTCAGCTACGCCGAGAACATACCGTACAGGCAGGTCTTTGACGATAAGACGAACTACATCAAGAAGAGCACGTATGAAATGGTAGACCATTTCATACCCTGGTGTGATACGATAAAAGACGTCCTTCTGCTCGAGGGCGTGCCGCCGGAGAAGTTGACGCGCGTCTATACGGGCGTGGATTTAAGCCTCTTCAGGCCCGAGCCTCCGGACAGCGGGCTTCAGGACGAATTCGGCATCCGGGACGGCGAATTCACTATCCTCTATATCGGCAAGCTCACCTCGTGGAAGGGCGTCCACATGCTCGCCTACGCCGCCAGGGCGCTTGAAGCAAAGGGCTACAGGGACTTTCGCATAGTGGTGGCGGGCCGGGGCGCACAGCTTGAAAACCTTAAAAAAATAATCGCCGAGGCCGGGGTAGGCGAGCGCTTCCGCTTCGCGGGCTTCATCCCGTACGATAAGATCAGACTCCTGTATAATATCGCCGACGTATTCGTCATGCCGAGCTATCCGACCATGACGTGGCAGGAGCAGTTCGGCATGGTGCTTGTGGAGGCCATGGCCTGCGGCAGATGCGTCATAGGCTCTGCCACAGGCTCTATCCCCGAGGTGATAGGTGACGCGGGGATGACGTTCACCCCGGGGAATTTTTTCGAGTTTACCGAACGTATAGCCTCGCTGATGGATGACAGGGGGCTTGCCGGGGAGTTCGGCGAAAGGGGCAGGAGGCGCGCCGAGACCCTCTTCGACGCGCGCAAGAACGCTGAAGAGATATACGACGTATACAGGAAGGCGCTGGGAAAGCAGAAGGCCTGAGGCGGGGGCCGGCGCTCAGTTTCCGAGGTGTTGATAAGGGGCTCTGTCTGGACTCAGGCGGAGATCAATTTTCCGATGGTGTCTCAAAAGATGTCTTTAAAGAAAATACTCATCCTCGATACGGGCAAGGAGTGGGGCGGCGGCACGAACAGCCTCATCGAGCTGCTCAAGAGGGCGGACAGAAAGAGGTGCTCTTTCTCGGCCCTCTTTTACGAGAACTACGGGATGGGCAGGGGCCCGGACATCGGCAGCGAGATCGAGAGGCTCGGGGTGGAGTTCATCCATATGAAAAAAAGCCCCGTGAAATTCTACGCAAAGGGGCTTAAAGAGGCCGGCCGGGCGCTCCTATTCTTCAGCCGCGAATTAAGGAAACGGTACGTATTCAATATAGACCGCTTCAGCAGGGTCATCCCGGATTCCAGGAGGATAGCCGCGGTGCTTAAGGACGGCGGGTTCGGTCTGCTTTACATGAACAACCAGCCTTCTTCAAACCTCGAGGGGATACTGGCCGCCGCGTCGGTCGGCGTCCCGTGCGTGCAGCATTCGAGGATAGACGTGAGGCTCAAGCCGTTGGAGGCCCGGCTGGTAAACGAATCGGTATCAAGGGTGATATGCGTATCCGAGGGGGTAAGGCGGGGGCTCGTGGAGAGCGGCGTGAGAGCTGATAAGTGCGTTGTCGTATATAACGGCATAGACCCCTCTGTCAAGCCCAAAAGGAAGGCCGAAGAGGTCCGGCGGGAGATCGGGCTCGGCGCGCGCGGGGTTCTTATAGGGACCGTAGGCTCGCTCATAGAGAGAAAGAGGGTCGAACTCCTGATAGAGGCAACGGCGCGTCTTAAAAAGACGGGCAAGGAGGAGGTCTGGTGCGTCATCGTGGGGGACGGCCCGGAGAAGGGGCGGTTGAGGAAAGAGGCCGAACGGCTCGGCGTCGGGGACAGGGTAATCTTCACCGGCTTTTCAGCCGACGCCCTCTCGTACATGAACGCGATGGACATATTCGTAATGGCCTCCAGGGCCGAGGGGCTCCCGAGGGTGATACTCGAAGCCATGTTGATGAGTAAACCCGTCATAGCCTTCGATATCGTGGGTGCGAACGAGCTTGTCCTCAACGGGGTCACGGGGCTTATCCTCAAGGACGGCGGCGGGGCGGCGATAGCGGACGCCGTTGAGGGGCTTATCGGGGACAGGGATAAGATGAGGTCCTTCGGCTCGGCCGGGAGGCAGAGGGTCATCGGCTCCTTCGGCATAGAGAGCTACGTAAAGGGTGTGGAGAAGGTCTTTCAAGAGGTCGTTTAGTTGCTCTACGTGATACTGGCATATATCTCGTACCCGTTTGTCCGCCTCGCGTCGAGGTTCTTTCGCAACGGGTCTGATTCGATACTCGTCTTCCAGACCGCTAAGATAGGCGACATTATATGCACCACCCCGGTCTTCAGGGAGATAAAGAGGGCGCGCCCCAGGACAAGGCTCGGGGTCGTGGTTGACCCGGTGACCGCGCCGCTCCTGCGGTTCAACCCCCATATCGACGAGGTAATAGAGTTTAAAAAGGAGTGGAAGCGGGGCCTCGGAGGTAAGCTCGCGTTCGCCCGCGAACTGCGCGCAAGGCGCTTTTCCGAGGCGCTGATACTGATGCCGAATACGGCCAACCTGCTCGGCGCGCTATGGTCCATGGCGTTGAAGAGGGTCGCCGTCTACCCGGACTTCGCAGGGAGGACGCAGAGGTGGCTGCTGCGCCTCAATACCGACCTTGAATACCATCAGAGGCCGGGGATGGCGATGGAGACCTACCTTAGAAGTCTCAGACACTTCGGCGTCAAAGGGTACGGGACGGATAAGGAGGTCTACGGTCCCCCCGGCCCCGCCGCCGCTTCGGGTTGCTTCAAAGGGTCCGGCCCCTTTGCGGGCGTGGTCCTCGGCACAGGCAACGACCTCAAGGACTGGGGTACCGGGAACTTCATCCACCTTGTAAGGCTCATCCTGGATAAGACCGGGGTAAGGGCCGTGGCCCTCTTAGGCTCGGATAAGGAGCGGGACAAGGCCGCCCTCGTCATCGATAAGACCGGGGGAGGCGGGCGGGTGGTTGACCTCTGCGGGCGGTTCACCCTCTCCGAGATGCCGGAGGCGCTGAAAAAGATGTCCGTAGTGATAGGCGTGGACACGGGGCTTATCTATATGGCCGACGCGCTCGGCGTGCCGGTCGTTGATATAGCCGGGCCGTGCGACATGGACGACCAGAGGCCCGTTGGCAGGCGCAGCGTCATAGTCCAGAAAAAAGACCTCCCCTGCGTCCCATGCTCGCACACGTTCAAGGCGCCCTACGGTTGCAGGTACGGCCACAGGGCGTGCGTCAAGGGGATTACGGTCGAGGAGGTCTTTAATGTTTCCTTCGGGGTCTAATTCCCCGCCGCTTGCCGCGTGATCAATACCCTCCCGTCGAGGGAGGGGAAGTATAAGGAGATACCCCGGAGCAAGCTCCGGGGTGGTTAATTGTTCCCTTCCATTGAATATGCATAGCGAGCCCATTCCCCGCAGTTTGTTGCGGGGTCAAGCGAGCGAATAGAAATTGTTTCCTTACATATCGAAGATTCCCCGCGGCTTGCCGCGGGGAGCTTCAAGAGGTCCGAGAACAGATGCCGTTATTCGACAGGCTCGAATATACTATAGAGAAGTACGGTCTTATAAGCGTGTTCCTAACGGTATTCCTGTTTTTCCAGCCTTTCAAGGGGTTCGCCGGGGTCAGGAGCACGGCCTTCGTGCTCCTCCTCGCCGCATTTGCCGTCAAGGCCGCGAAAAGGGGCGTCAGGATAGGGTTCAGGGATTGGACGGTAATAGGGATGCTCCTCCTCGCCGCCGCATCGGTACTGAGCGCAGCCCTGAGCCCGTACGCCTTTGAGAGCTTCGACGCGATAAGGAAGAACCTTTTTTACCAGGCAACGGTCTTCTTCGTCATCCTGAACGAGTACAGGGACCTCTCAGGCCTGAGGCCGGTACTCTTTTCGATGCTTGCGGGGTTCGCGGCCCTTACGCTCGTGATATTGCTGACGCGGGACGCGCACGTCCTCATGAACTGGCTCGATTACTCCAACGCCGTCATGAGGGACCCGCTCCTGGGCGGCTATTCGCTCTTTGCGACGTTCTACGTGCCGCTTGCGTTCGCATATCTCTATACTTCAAGGGAGGGCGTTGTTGTAAAGGCAGCTATGGCGGTATTCATATCCCTTGAGTCCGCGCTTTCGGTGCTCAACAACCACAGGGCCCAGGTGGTGGCTATCGGTTCCGCCGCGATCCTCATCACGCTCTTTGCGAGGCGCTACAGGACGGCCGCGGCCATAATCATCGTCGCTTTGGCGGCCGGGGCCGTCTTATTGAATATAAACCCCGGTTCGATGGACAGGTACAGGACGCTCCTCTATGCGAAGACCTACGTCTCCAATGAGCACGAGGCATTGAATAACCGCCTCGCCATATGGAAGGGCGCTTCCGACATGATAAGGGAGAGGCCGGTCGTGGGCTGGGGCTACGGGTGGAAGAAGATATCGACCGTGGCAAAGGAGAGGTTCCTTGAGAGGTGGAAGGAGGCCCCGGACACGTATGAGTACTTCAATACGAGGGGCTACGGCGGGGCGAACCCGCACAACCTCGCCCTTCAGATACTCTTTGAGACAGGGGCCGCCGGGCTTATTGCCTTCGTATTCTTCTGGTCGACCGTATTGTTGAAGGCCGTATCCGCATACGGCAGGGCCGGGGCCGGGGCGGCCTTCCTCAGGTGCGCGGTGCCTGGGGTGCTTCTCTCCTACGCGATAATCAATACCACAAACGGCCTCTGGGAAGAGGCGATGGGCAACCTTATGATGGCGTTCGCGGCGTGCTGCGTGGTGGTCTACAGGCAGGCGTGCGCCTCCGGCCCCTCCGAGGGGGCCTCCGGGCAACGGTAGATGGAGATAAAGAGCGTACTCTTCATCAGAAGGGACAATATAGGAGACCTCGTATGCACGACCGCCGCGATAAGGGCGCTCCGCCTCAAGCGCCCGGAATTGAAGGTCGGGGTCATCGTCAACACGTACAACGCCGAGGTCGTGAGGAACAATCCTGACATAGACGAGGTCTTTGTCTACGAGAAGGGCAAGCACAGCTCGGGCAAGGGGAGGCTCAGGGTCCTTGCCGCCAACCTCGGCCTGTTATTGAGGGTGAGGGCGTCGGGGTATGACGTTGCCATAGGCTGCGGCTACTCCTACTCGGCGCGTCTCGCCAGGTATACATTCCTTACCGGGGCCGGGATACGTATCGGCTTTGCGCCCCCAGGAAGGTCAAGACGCGGTCTTTTCTACAACCGTCCGGTCTCCGAGCCGCCCACGCCCATGCACGAGGTGGAGGCGATGATGAGGCTTGTAGTCCCCCTCGGTATAGATGGCCCGCCCCCTAACATATTCATGAGACCAGACAGTGGAGAGGTGGAGAGGGCCGGGACCTATCTTTCGAGGGCCGGGCTCAAGAGGGGTGAGAGGCTTGTGGCCTTCCATATAAGCTCGAGAAAGGCCGTGAACAGGTGGCCTAAGGAGAGGTTCAGGGAGTTGGGGGACATGATATGCGCGGAGTTCCCGGACGTGAAGATACTCCTTTTATGGTCGCCCGGCGGCAGCGACAACCCGCTTCACCCAGGAGACGATGACAGGGCCGAATGGATAATGTCAACGATGAGGGAGAGGCCCGTAGCCTTCAGGACCACAAGCCTCGCCGAGCTCTCAGCCGCCATCAGCCTCGCGTCCATGGTCGTCTGCTGCGACGGCGGGGCCATGCACATGGCGGCCGCGCTCGGAAAGCCGATACTTACGGTCTGGGGCTCCACTGACAGAAGGAGGTGGGCGCCCTGGGGGGTGGAGCACGCGATACTCCAGAAAGAGACCCATAAGGCCCATAGCGTCCATGCGCAGGAGGCATTCGAGGCGTTCAAAAGGCTTTACGGTAGACCGGCATGAAACGGATAAGCGGAGGCTTGACGGGTTGACATGCGTTTTCAGGCCGCTCAAAAAGCTCCCGACCCATGCTTCTCGCATGGGTACCCCGAGGAGTCGAGGAGTGAGGCAGGGTTCCCATTGCGTCTTTACAATTGCAATGGGAAGGCGTACTTTTTCCGTACGCCGCAGTGACGAGCGACGATGACGACACCGCAGATGGGGCTTTTTCAGCGGCCTGTCAGGGGATAAAGTGTGAAGATAGGGCTTATAAGGTCTCGATATACGCCTTACGGCGGCGCCGAGGTCTTCCTCGAAAAGTTCATAAAGGAACTCCTCAAGAGGGGGCATGAGATAGAGGTCTTTTCTACCTCCTGGTCCGGCGTCGGCGTCACGGTACACAGGATAGCCGTTGCGGGCCCGTCCTTCATAAGGCCGCTCGTATTCGCGCTCCGGGCCGCAAGGGAGGTGGAAAGGGTGAAGCCGGACGTCGTGGTAAGCCTCGAGAGGACGTCCTGCCAGGACATATACAGGGCCGGGGACGGCTGCCACAGGGAGTGGCTCATAAGGAGGCGCTCAACGGCATCGAAGGCAAGGCGTCTGGCGATAAGGCTCAATCCCCTGCACGCGACGCTCCTATACCTTGAGAAGAGGCTCTTTTCAAGCGCGAGGCTCAAGAAGGTCGTTGCCAATTCCAACTCGGTCAAGCAGGATATCATCCGGCATTATGGTTTGCCTGAGGAAAAGATATGTGTTATATACAACGGGATAGACGCGATTCCGGGCCTGGATGAGACGCAGAGGCAGAGGATAAGGAGCGGGTTCGGTTTCGGTAGAGACTCCGTGGTGCTCCTGTTCGTCGGGTCCGGGTTTGAAAGGAAGGGGCTCATATACCTCATCCGCGCCCTCGGCGAGCTAAAGGACAGGGGCGATTTAAGGCTCCTTGTCATAGGCAAGGGGAAGAAGGACAGGTATCTCAGGGAGGCGGAGAGGCTCGGGGTCGATAAAAGGGTCGTCTTCGCGGGCCCGGTCAAGGGCGCGAGCGTCCTCTACCAGGCCGGGGACATATTCGTGCTCCCCTCGATATACGAGCCCTTCAGCAACGCATGCCTCGAGGCCATGGCCGCCGGACTGCCGGTAGTGACGTCGAAGGTCAACGGGGCCTCCGAGGTCATGAAGGACGGCGTGACCGGGGCCGTCGTAGAGGACCCGACGGACTCATCCGAGCTGGCGCGCAAGATAGAGTTATTCATAGATAGGGATAGAAGGATCGAGGCCGGCAGGGCCGCAAGGGTCGAGGCGCGCAAGTACCCGATAGAGAGGTGCGTCAACGAGTTCCTGAAGCTCGTAGAGGGGCTCAGGCGCATATAAAACCATGAGAAGACATCTCAGCCTTAAAAGGGCCGCCACGCTGATAGAGCGGTTTAAACGCGCCCGCATCCTCGTCGTGGGCGACCTTATCATGGACCACTTCATCTGGGGCAGGGTTAGGAGGATATCCCCCGAGGCCCCGGTGCCGGTGGTCGAGGTAACATCCGAGAGCCTGCTCCTCGGCGGGAGCGCCAATGTCGTGAATAACATCCACAGCCTCGGCGGCTCTTCCCTCGTCACCGGCGTCATAGGCGGAGACGACGACGGCAGAAGGCTCGTCAAGGCCCTTAAAGCAAAGGGCATATCCGCCGCCGGGATAATAGTGGACCCCAGGCGTCCCACCACCATAAAGACCCGCGTCATAGCCCACAGCCAGCAGGTCGTGAGGTTCGACAGGGAGAAAAAAGACAGGGTCGAGCCGGAGAGCTTCGCCAGGGTCTTGAATTACATAAGAAAGGCCGTTAAATCAGCCGACCTCGTGGTCATATCCGATTACGCCAAGGGCCTCGTAACCGAGACCCTCGTCGAGGAGACGCGGGATATATGCAAGAGCCTCGGCAAGCCCGTTGCCGTGGACCCGAAGGTGGAACACTTCGACTACTACAGGGGCGTGACCGTCGTTACCCCCAATAACGTCGAGGCCTCGCAGGCCTCAGGCGTGGATATAACCGACGACGCGAGCCTGCACAGGGCAGGCGAGGTGCTCTTTAACAGGCTCGGATGCGGGGCGCTCCTGATCACGAGGGGCGAGAACGGCATGAGCCTTTTCGAGGCCGACTCCGAGACCCATATACCGACGGTGGCCAAGGAGGTCTTTGACGTAAGCGGCGCCGGGGATACCGTCATAGGGACCCTCGCCCTCGCGCTCGCCTCGGGCGCAAACTTCAAGGAGGCGGCCGTGCTGGCCAACTTCGCCGCCGGGGTGGTGGTCGGCAAGGTAGGCACGGCCACCCTTACTCCGGAAGAGCTCCGGGAGGCGGTATCGGCAAGCCTCAGGGCAAAGGCGAGATGAAGCCGAAGGGGCACGACCGGGTAAAGCTGATCGCAAGCCTCTTTACCGCCGAGGCGGGGCTCTTCGGGGAGGTCTTGAAGAGGCTCGAAGACAGGTTCGGCCCAGCGGACCTCTTGAGCGAGCCGATGGAGTTCAGCCATACCGCGTATTACGACTCCGAGTTCGGCGGGCCTATCAGGAGAAAGATGGCGTCTTTCGAGCCGCTCATGGAGATAGGGGAGCTTGCGGAGATAAAGCTCTTCACCAACGCCCTGGAGGATGAGTACCTGAGGGAGGGGGGCGGGAGGCGTATAAACATAGACCCTGGGTACCTGACGCTCGATAAGCTGGTGCTCGCCAGTTGCAAGGACTTCTCCCACAGGATATATCTTAGCGGCGGGGTCTACGCGGAAGTCACCCTCATGTACGTGGGGCACGGCTTCACGGCGTTGCCGTGGACGTATCCGGACTACAGGGACGGCCGAATGACCGCGCTCCTGAAGGAGATACGCAGGAGATACGCCCATAAGCTCGGCAAGGGGGTTTAGGATGGCTAAGTCGATGACCGGCTACGGCCGGAGCGATTTTTCGATAAACGGGGGCTCGTTCTCGATAGAGGTCAAGTCGCTCAACCATCGTTTCATGGACATATCGTTGAGATGCCCGGAGCGGTTCTACCAGCTGGAGGCCCGGATAAGGGAGGAGATAAAGAAGAGGTTCTCAAGGGGGTCGTTCTCCGTCTTCATAACCGCCACCTCGGCCGAGGCCCCCGCACTCAAGCTCAATACGGCGGCGGCAAAGGCCTATCTCGACGCGGCCGCGGAGCTGAAGGAGACCCTCGGGGTGGGCGGGGAGATAGACGTCGGGTTTCTGCTTAAGATGAAGGAGATACTCTACCCGGAGAGGAAGGCGGCTGATGACGCACTGGTAGGCAGGGTCGAGTCGAGGGCGCCGGAGGCGGTGAAGGCGTACAGGCAGAGGCTTACCGAAGAGATGGGCAAGCTCCTCAAGGAGAGGCTGGACGATTCCAGGATACTGCTCGAGGCCGCCGTCTTCGCCGAGAGGAGCGATATAAGGGAGGAGATTACAAGGCTCAGGAGCCACATCAATATGTTCGAGAAGTACCTCGATGCCGGGGGGCATATGGGTAAAAAGCTCGATTTCCTCTGCCAGGAGATGGGCAGGGAGGTAAATACAATAGGGTCCAAGGCCGGCGACGTCGGCATAACCCATACGGTGGTTGAGATGAAGGGCGAGGTCGAGAAGATACGCGAGCAGGTGCAGAATATCGAGTAGGGCCGTTGCCGGCCTTAAAACGGATAAAAGGAACGAAGGACGAGGATGAGAGGTATCCCCTTCATAGTGTCCGCCCCATCAGGCGCCGGCAAGACCACCCTGTGCAAGAAGGCGGTTGATTTTTTTGAGGATTTCAGGCATTCTATATCCTACACCACGAGGAGGCCGAGGCCCGGTGAGACCGACGGCGTGGAGTACAGGTTCATAGACGACGCCGCGTTCGACGCCATGATAGAAAGGGGCGAGTTCATCGAGTACGCAGGCGTCTACGGCAAGAGGTACGGCACCTCTAAAAAAGACCTTGAGGCCCTGCTCTCCGGCGGCTTCAACGTGATACTCGAGATAGACGTCCAGGGCGCCGATAGGGTGAGGGAGGCCCTCGACGGTACGGTGTCGATATTCATACTCCCTCCGTCGATAGAGGCCTGCGAAAAAAGGCTCGTATCGCGCGGCAAGGACGGCCCTGAGGATATAAAGAGGCGGCTCAAGATAGCCGAGGACGAGATAAGGAAGACCCCGGATTACGACTACATAATAATAAACGACGACCTTGAAGAGGCGTTCGGGAGGATGAGGTCGATCATCGTGGCCGAGAAGGCGCGGGCCTTAAGGATGATGGGGGTTGTGAAGGAACTCTTCGGGGGCATAATGTGATGTTGCATCCGGCGGATGATCCGGGCGATAGGCCGGGTCGGGTTTGAGCCGAATTACCAGGAGGTGTAGAGATGGCCAGGATCACTGTCGAGGACTGTCTGAAAAAGGTGCCGAGCAGGTTCGCGCTCGTGCATATCGCCGCGCAGAGGGGCAGGCAATTATTGAAGGGCGCCCCGGCGCTTGTAAAGACCGACAACAAGGTCGTGGTCACGGCGTTGAGGGAGGTGGCGTCCGGCCTTGTAACCATTGCGGACGCGGCGGCGAAAGGCCACAAGAAGAGCGAACAGAACGTTTAATGTTCCCTTCTGGGTCTAATCCCCGCAATATGATCGACGGTACCAACGGATGCCCCGGAGCTTGCTCCTGGGTGGTTGAAGCTCCCCGCGGCAAGCCGCGGGGAATCTTCGACATATAAGGGAGTATATATTTCTATTCGCTCGCTTGACCCCGCAGCAAGCTGCGGGGAATGCGCTCGCTATGCATGTTCATGGCAGCCTCCACCTGTCCGAAAGCCCCGCTTCCATCCTCGGTACGGCGGCCAGAAGCCTTTTGGTGTATTCGTGCGCCGGCCTGGAGAATATATCCCCGGTAACCCCGCGCTCCACTATCTTCCCGTTGTACATGACCGCCACCTCGTCCGCCACGTACTCCACCACGCCGAGGTCGTGCGTTATGAAGAGGAAGGATAGGCCGAAGTCCCTCTGTATCGATTTAAGCAGGTTCAGTATCTGGGCCTGGACAGAGACGTCGAGCGCGCTTACGGCCTCGTCGCATACTATGAACTCCGGGTCCACGGCCAGGGCCCTGGCTATCCCTATCCTCTGACGCTGCCCTCCGGAGAACTCGTGCGGGTACCTGTACATCATGTCGGGCGTGAGCCCGACCCTCTCCAGCACCTCGGCCGTCTTTTCGCGGCGGAGTTTCCCCGTCATCCCCGGCTTCAACGCCTTCAGCCCCTCTTCGATGGTATCCTTTACCATGAGCCTCGGGTTGAGCGAGGAGTACGGGTCCTGGAATATTATCTGGATGAGGGAGCGCTCCTTTTTTAGCTCGCCCGGGCTCAGCTTCGAGAGGTCCCTGCCCTTGAAAAGTATCTCCCCGGCCGTCGGCTTAATGAGCTGTATGATAGCCTTTCCGGCGGTGGTCTTGCCGCACCCCGACTCCCCGACAAGGGCGAGGGTGGAGCCCTTCCTTATCTCAAGGTCGACCCCGTCCACGGCCTTTACGCACCCGACAATCCTCTTGAGCAGCCCCTTGCGCACCGGGTAGTAGGCCTTGAGCCCCATTACCTTCAGGAGCGGCTCCCTCGATATGTGCGGCTCGGAAAGCAGTGGCGGCGCCTCGGCGGCGCGTTTTAGCGGCCTTGAGAGCGAGCCGGACATGAACTCCGGGTCGTGGATGTGGCAGGCGACGAAGTGCCCGCTCCCCCGCTCCATGAGCGCCGGGGCGATTGCGGCGCACCCCGCCATCTCCATCGGGCACCTCCCGGAGAAGCGGCAGCCCTCCGGATAAGAGGTGGCCGGGGGCACGGTCCCGGCTATCGTGTCGAGCATATGGCCCCTTTTTTCCTGGGCCGGCATCGAGCGCAGGAGCTTTATGGTGTAGGGGTGGAGCGGGTCCCTGAATATCGACCTTGCCGGGGCCATCTCCGCCATCCTGCCGGCGTACATGACCCCGACCGTATCCGCGTTCCGGTAGACGAGGGCGAGGTTGTGCGTTATCAGCAGGACCGCCGTGCCCATAGACGCCTTCAGCTCGTTTATAAGGTCTATTATCTGTGCCTGGATGGTGACGTCGAGCGCGGTGGTCGGCTCGTCCGCTATGAGGAGGTCGGGCTTGCAGGCAAGGGCTATGGCTATCATCACCCTCTGGCGCATGCCCCCGGAGAGCCTGTGCGGGTATTCGTGGAGGATGTTCTCGGGGTCGGGAAGCCCCACGCGCCTGAACATATCCACGGCAGCGGCGCGGGCCTGCGCCCTTCCCTTTTTCTGGTGGAGCCTTATGGTCTCCATTATCTGCTCCCCTATCGTGAACACGGGGTTGAGCGAGGTCATGGGCTCCTGGAATATCATCGAGACCTTGTTGCCCCTTAACCTGCGCTTCTCGCGTTCGCTCAAGGGGATTATGTCCGTCCCGTTCAGGAGTATCTCCCCGCCCGCGATATATTGAAGTAGGTCTTGAGGTTTTTTACCTGTATGACAGGGGCTGGCATGTTTTTAGCGTTTCCTTCGGATACCCCGATAGAAAAGCCGCGGGGTGGTTCGTTCTCTCGTAGGGTCTAATACCCGCAGCTTGCCGCGCTTTTACAAGAGGACCTTTTGCGCGCTGCCGCGCGCTTTCGGGGTATTGCTCCGCTCGCTGTCAAGCGGGCTCGCGGCAAAACACGAGGCCCGCTCGCCCGTTCTCCTTTATGCTCGCTATACAATACCCCTTGTATTCTGTTAAAGAACGATACAAAAAACGCTACTTGCAATGAGGTTGAGGATTTAGTTTTTAACGTTCTGAAACCCCTGGGGCTTTTGATCCACGGGAGGTTTCATATGCCCCGATAGAAAGGCCTCGGGGCGGTTTATTGTTTACTTCCGGCGTTATACCCTTGTCTGACGGCCCTACCTCATCCTCAGGCGGGGGTCGAGCGCGTCCCTTACCGCGTCCCCGAATATGTTGGCCGGGAGCACGATTGCGAACATGAAGGCGAACGCCGCTAAGAGGTTCCACCATACCACGGGCTCTCTGCTGAGCTCAAGGCGCGCGGTGTTTATCATGTTGCCCCAGCTCCCCATCTCCGGGCCCACGCCTATGCCTATGTAGCTCAAGACGGCCTCGGCGAGCACGAGGCCGCTGAACTGCAGGACAAACGTTATGAGCACGAGGTGCATGACGTTGGGCACGATGTGCCTGTAGAGTATCCTTAGCCCCGATACACCGAAGGCCCTTGACGCCTGCACGTACTCAAGCTCCCGGAGCTTGAGCGTCTCCCCCCTTATGAGCCTGCACAGGTCCGTCCATGAGGTTATCCCGAGGATGAGGCAGAGCCAGAAGAGCCTGTCGTTCGGCACGAATACGCCGGCCGCCAGGTCCTTTTCGGAGATAAAGCCGCCCTGGTAGCCGGAGCCGCCGAAAAGGAGCATGAAGGCCACTATGAGGAGCACCCCGGGGATGGAGGAGAGCGTGGTGTAGACGTACTGGACGATATCGTCGACGGCCCCCCCGTAGTACCCTGCTATGACGCCGAAGAATATGGCGAACGGGATTATTATGATGGTGGTGCCGGCCCCTATCACCACGCCGGTGCGCACCCCCTTGAGCGCGGCGAAGAAGACGTCGTTGCCGACCTTGTCGGTCCCGAGCCAGTGGCCCCCCGGGTGCTTGAGCTCCGGGTAGTCCCGCGCCACGGTCCCGTCGGCAAGCTCAACGGACTCCTTCGTATAAAGATGAGCGGCGAACGGAGCCGAGTAGGTCTTCTCCGTATCGAGCCTTGAGCCGGCGAACGCCCTGTCAAGGAGGCTCAAGGCCTGCGGGCTGTATACGGTCGAGCCCTGGGCTGAGCGCACCGCCGCGCCATTGCCGTCAACAA
Source organism: Deltaproteobacteria bacterium (assembly GCA_016235365.1). GTDB lineage: Bacteria > Desulfobacterota > GWC2-55-46 > GWC2-55-46 > GWC2-55-46 > JACRLF01. Next base: position 21,621 of record JACRLF010000026.1, read on the forward strand.
CGGCGTCCCTGTAGCGTATGCTGTCAAGGAGCGCCACCCCAAGGTAGACGGCGAGTATCGCCATCGAGACCATGGCGAGCCTCTTCCTTTTCAGCTCATGCCATGCCGTCCTGAGGGTCCCTTCCCTCCTTACGCCGACGGAGAAGTATACTGTCATGGCGATAAGGAAGTAGACTATGAGGTCCGTTGATAAGATTATTGGCATATCCGGGGTACTGTGTGCGGCGAGGCCGCTTCTGCGCCCTCCGCTGATTATCCTTTCACGGCCCGCGGCCGTTGGTTTACTCGAACCTGACCCTCGGGTCCACGAGGGTGTAGCTTATGTCCGTCAGTATGAGCCCGGCGATGTACAGGAGCGAGCCGAGATATACCATAGACCTCACTATGGCGAAGTCCTGGGACTGTATGGCGTCTATGGTGAAGCTCCCGAGCCCAGGTATGGCGAAGAACGTCTCCATCAGGAGGGACCCGTAGAAGAGGAACGGTATGGAGACGACGACGTTCGTCAATATCGGAATCATCGCGTTCTTCAGGGCGTGCTTGAAGAGCACCGCGCCTTCGGACAACCCCTTGGCCCTGGCCGTGCGTATGTAGTCCTTGCCGGTCTCCTCCAGGAATACCGTCCTGTAGAACCGGATGCCCACGCCCACCGAGCTCAAGACCCCGATGACCACCGGCAGCACGAGGAACTTCATCGAATATATCCCGTGGTCGTAGCCCGATATGGGGAAGAGCTTCAACTCCTTGCCGAGGAGGTACTGCCCGCCGATGATGTAAAAGAGCGCCGAAACCGACATCATTACAACGCCGAGCACGACGCCCCAGAGGTCGAGGTACGTGCCCCTGAAGTACGCCAGCGCCATCGCGAAGACTATCTCCAGAAAGACCCCGAGCGTGAACGTAGGCAGGCTTATGGCGAGGCTCGCCCACATCCTGGAGCGTATCTCGCTCCCTATGTCTATGTTGTTCCTGTCGGACCTCCCGAAGTCGAGCCAGAGAAGCGGGACGGACTTCTGGAAGAATATGGTCTGGGTGAGCCTTGCCGCTCCGCGCTCTTTTCCGTTTATGAAAGAGGGCAGGCTGTAGCCGTGGTCCCTCTTCCAGTTCTCTATGGCCGCGGGCGTGACGTTCTTCTCCCCGAGGATCTTCCTCGCCATGTCGTCCGGAGTGTTCACGTAGAAAAAAAGGAGCGCGGTCAGCAGGTTCACGCCGATAACGATGGGTATGGCGTAGAGTATGCGCCTTATTATGTATGTGAGCATAGGATGTTTTTTTCGAGCCGGCTAAGGCCGGCGCCTCACTTTTTCTTCCCCGCCCTCTTCCTTACGATGGAGATTATCGCCGGTATGGAGCCGAGGGCGAGGACTATCGCTATTGCCCATATGGGCCGGAGATCGGGCCTGTTCCACCCCTCTCTCCGCCTCTCCCTCAGCGTTGCGTCTATCTTAAGGTACTTCATCGTGTTGTTGGCCATGGCGTTTGATTTGACGTTGCCCACCCAGTCGTGCAACAGGGCGAACGCCACGGGGTGATACCCCCAGACCCAGGGTCCGTCCCTCTGCGCTATCGAGAGCATCTCCCTTATGACCTTGAGGCGCTCGGGGGAGTTGTCCATGTTCTCCATGATTCTGAAGAGCCGGTCGAACTCCGGGGAGCTGTAGTTGGAGACGTTCTCGCCCTGGGAAGATACCTTGCTGTTGGGGCCCGCGAGGAGGAAGAGGAAGTTCTCGGGGTCCGGGTAATCGGCGTTCCACCCCCAGCAGAAGAACTGGAAGTTCCCCTTGAGCATCTTTTCCTGGAAGCGGTTGTAGTCGGTCGTCCTGTTCTCGAGCTGGATGCCCAGGAGCTTGAACCTCTTTATATACCAGTTTATCATCGTGGAGGCGTCCACGCCCGTCCACGGGTTGTCGAAGGTGATGACAAGGGGTCTGCCCTCCCCGTCCCTTCCGCCCGGATACCCGGCCTCCTCCATGAGCCTGCGCGCCTCTTCGATGGACTTCCTGACGGGCCTGTTCCTGGCCCTATCCCAGCCGTATACGTAAGGGTCCACGCCGTCCGCGCCTTCGATGTGGCCGAATATACCGGGCGGGAGCGGCGACATCGCGGGGATGCCCCTGCCGTTGTTGAATATCTCTATGTACTCTTCGTAATCGAGCGCGATGGAGACGGCCTGCCTCAATTTCCGCTTATCCGGCCCATAGCCACCGACGGCGCCGTCGAGCATGTTGAACCCGCAGTAGTATGTGGAGGGCCTTACGGAGGTCGCAAGGCGTATCCCCTTCTTCTTCATGGCGTCCGTGAGCTCGGCCCTTCCGGCGGCGGAGACGGAGACCGCCTGGTCGAAGCTGTCCGAGGTTATGCCGGAGGTGTCGTAGTAGCCCTGCAGGAACTTGTTCCAGCGCGGGATCGCCTCTTTTTCGAGCTTGAAGACGATCCTGTCTATGAAGGGCAGGTCTTTGCCGGCGTCCCTCAGAAGGCCGCTTGCGAGGTCGCCCTCCTCACCCCTCCGGGGGTAGCCCTCCTCATGGAAGTTTTTGTTCCTCGCGAGGACTATCTCCATATTGGGGTTGAAGGTGTCTATCATGTAGGGGCCGGTGCCCACGGGGAACCGGTCGAGCGTTATGTTCCTGTCGGCGAGAGGCCCCTGTTTGTAGAACAGGTCGGCCTCCCGGGGCAAAGGCGAGAAAAAAGGCATCGCGAGCCAGTATACGAACTGCGGGTACTTGGCCTTAAGTGTTATCCTGAAGGTATGGTCGTCGACCTTCTCTACGCCGGGGAGCGGATGCCGCCTGTAGTCGAGCGCTATCGGGTCTTCCTTCTCATCGACGGTCTGGTTGTATGAGGCCCCTCTAACCGCCCTCCTCCTTGCCCGCGCCTCTTCAAGGTCAATTCTGAGGAGGTCGGAGAACTCCTTGAGCCCCAGGATATATTTTTCGAGTATGGATAATACAGGGCTCTCTATCTGCGGGTCCGCAAGCCTCATTATCCCGTATATATAGTCGTCGGCCTTGAGCTCGCGTGCGCCCGTTGCACGGAAGTCCTTTATCTCGTGGACGTCCTTGACGTCCTGGGGCTTGAGCCCCAGGTAGAGCGCCTTGCCAAAGGCGTCCGTGGCAAAGGCCGGGTGGGGCTGGTACATGACCCCTTTATTGACTTTTATTTCGTAGACCGCTCGCCAGACCCTCTGCGCCGGGGCGTCATGGTCCAGCGCCCGCATCTCCTTATCGTAATAGAGAGGCTCCGGGACCCTCCCGGTATTCCGCGGCTCCAGCTCGTAGGGGCGCGCGAGGTAATGGTATTGGAGCGGGGGTTCGTATATCTGGCCGATGAGGTCGTATTCGTCTGAGCTGTACGCCCTTGCCGGGTCGAGGTGCTTCGGGGGTTCGTTGAAGGTGGTATAAAAGACGTTCGCGCCCTTCTCCGAAGACCGGTAGGGGTCGTTGGTGCAGCCGGCCATAAAGACGCAGAAAAGGAGAGAGGCCGTTGCCGGCAACAGATGCCGTGAAAAGATATTTCTTATGGTACGCACCTTTCCGGGGGTTCCAGGTAAGACGTGGTCGTTTTGCCGCCGTTTTACAGAGCGCCCATTATATAACAAATCGATATGCTTGAGAAGAGGCGATTCAGGGCGGATTGAGGAAGGGGGAGTCTTCGGTATGTGGGACGGCGGAGGTCATGCCGCAAAGAACTCAGCCATCATCCCTCTTTATATGCACCGTACGCTGCGGGAACGGTATCTCTATGCCCTTTTCATTGAATTTTTTCAGTATCCTCTTCCTCAGCTCGTGCTGAACGAGGTACTGGTCGACGAACTCGTTTACATGGCATGTGAGCGTGAAATCGAGCGAACTGGGGCCGAACCCGGGGATGAACCTCACGGACGGCTCAGGCGCGCTTAGAAGCCCGGGGACTTCCCCGGCGGCCTCTTTCGCTATCTCCACGAGTATATTCTCAACCTCCTCCGGGTCGCAGGAATAGCTTACGCTTACGGGGACCGAGAGGGACATCCTCTTTTCCGGCATGGAGTAATTCGTCACCACGCTCTGCGAAAGCTTGCTGTTGGGGATGATGACCATGTTGTTCGGGAGCATCCTCACCCTCGTCGTCCTCCACGTAATATCATCCACGTAGCCTTCCTGCCCGGTCTCGAGCTTAATGAAGTCGCCTATCCTTATGGACTTCTCAACCAGTATGTGTATGCCCGCGAACAGGTTGGCCAGCGTGTCCTGGAGGGCGAGGGCCACGGCGAGGCCGCCGACGCCGAGGGCCGTGATAAGGGGCGTTATGGATATCCCGATGACGCTCAGGACTATCAGGATGCCCACTATGTATATGGTCCCCTTCAGTATCCCCTGCGCAAGGCCCGTGGCCGGGATAGGGAGCTCCATCCTCTGGACATAGCTGTTGAACGCCTTTTCCGACAGGTTTGCAACCGCCGTCGTGATGGAGAGTATCACGAGGGCGTGGATGGCCTTGCCCGGATAGACGACGTACTTCGCCGGCAGATCGGAGGTCGCCAGCCCCACGTAGATGCCGATGGCCACTGCCCAGTAGATGGAAGGCGTCTTCAACGACCCGATTATAATGTCGTCGGCCTGCGTCCTCGTCTTTTCCGCCCATCTGTGCAGGACCTTTATCGTTATGAACCTTGCTATCAGGAGAAAGGAAGCGGTTGCCACGGTTATAACGGCGGGGACTATCAGCCTTTCCAAATAAACGGCCATCTCTTCCTCCCATGTAGCGGCTTCATCGGCCCAGTCGGACTAATCAAAGCCCCATAGGCCTTTCATGTCTATCTCCGTGCGGATCTCGGCTTTATGGACGTTTTCCGCTATCGCGAACTCTTTTAGGGAGCAATCCCTGGGCGCCGGGGGCGACAGGCGCTTGCCGTTCGCCCTCATGATGCTGTGGACGACCGGGCAATGTGCCTTTTCCCCGCGGTGCGTGACTATCGCGATCTCGTTATTGACGAGCTTGACAAAGCTCCCCGGCGGATATATGCCCATCTTTTTGATAGTCAGGTGCGCCAGCTTCTCTCCCACGCGGTTGTTGCATTTCAAGTATATCTCCTTCATCGCCATGTCCGCGCTCAATGGAGAACGGTATTTGCGCCCCGATATCATGGCGCAGTAAAAATCGCCGATGGAGATGATGCGCGGGAAGAGGGTGATCCCGTCGCCATTCAAGCCGTGAGGGTATCCGGTCCCGTCTATCGATTCGTGATGATATAGCACCCCGTCAAGCCACTTCCGGTCGGTCACGCCCCTGTTCCGCAGCATCGCCACCCCTCTTTCGGGGTGAGTGCGTATCCACTTCCTTTGTTCGTAATGTAACGGGGCCTGTTGGGCATACAGTTCATCCTGTAACGAAATTATGGCGATGTTCATGGTCAAGGCCGCCGATAGGAGCGGCAGCCGTTCTTCCTCCGGCAACTCCAGGGCCCTCGATATGACTTCACAGAAGAGCGCCGTATAGATGGGGTGAGTTATCGAATACCTGGTCTCCTTGCCGATAAAGAGGGTGGCAAGGGCCGCGTCCGTATCTATATCGCACGCCTTCCGGAGCATACCGCAGGCAATCAAGACCGCGTCCAGGTCCTTCACGGTCTCTATCTCATCGAATAGGCGCGCCATGACCCTTTCCACCGATAGGATCAACCGGAACGGGGACTCCGCATCCTCCTCCTGCGGATATGTGTCTTCTCCAATGTCTTTCCGGAACAGCCCTCGGCTTATAAGGAAATCAAGCTGGCGTTCCGCCACGATAATATAACCCTTGTTGATCAGCAGTCTCCTGTTCCTGTCGAATACGTCCCACCTGATAGGCTCGCCAAGGGGGATATCGCTCTTGCACAGACGTATCAGCCTCATGTCCAGGTCTCGTAGATCAAGAGATTTTGCGCATCATCACCATGCGGGTCCAAAAGCCGGGCACGACCGGGTTATCACGATTCCATCGCTACAGTCAATAAAAAAGGGGTCGGCCCTTTCGGGCCGACCCCTTGATTTTTCTGGTGGAGGGTACCGGGATCGAACCGGTGGCCTGCTGATTGCGAACCAGCCGCTCTCCCATCTGAGCTAACCCCCCCTCCCTTATTACGGCCCGCCCGATAACATTACCAGGCAGGCGGCGGTTAACCCCATTTTTTTAACAAAAAAAACGAATTATCGCAAGGAAAGAATTTTTAAAAGGATATTTTCCGGGGAGGGGAGTCTGCTTGAAGAGCCTGTCAGACCTTTACCCTTATCGGAAGGATTACCGTCGTTATGCCGTCCCACTGAAGGCGCCGCTGGATCGCGAAGGCCGTTTCGTTGTGAAGCATCTTATGGTATATCTTTTCGAGGCGGAAGGTAAGCTGCCCGGTAAATACCGTTGACCTTGGGAATTTCGACGCAATCTCCTTGCATAAACGCTCCGCGTTCTCTACCACGTCGATTCCCACGGCCATGCGGTAATCCGCGGGGAAACCGAGCCTTCTGGCAAGCTCCACGTATTTCTCGAGGGAATCCTTGACGGATTCCTCCAGGGCCTTGACCTCGTTTGCGCCTTTGAACGAGCCTGAATCTATTACGGCGACGGATGCGAAGGTGATCTGTTTGGTCTGGGGGAAGTTTGTAAGTATCGAAAGGAGCGTATGCACGCCGAACCCGTTATACCCGGATACGAGCTGGATGGCGGTCATATCGTCATGGTTTAAAGGCTTGTCATTTACGGGGCCGAATACCGGAAGGTTCAGGAGCGTCTCATCGAGCTGGGAGACGCCCTGCTGGACTTTATCGTAGTGGCCTCGGATAAGGTAGCACCCGCCTATTACAACTGTCGTTATAATAAGAGTGACCCATCCACCCTCGGTAAATTTTTCAAAGATGGTTACGAGCAGTATGGTGACGCAGAGTATGAGCCCTATGATGTGGACGCTCAAATGTTGTTTCCACTTCTTGTCGGTGCGCCGGTGGCTGATGTAGAAGTGCGACATGCCGAGTTCTGAAAGTGAGAAGGTCAGGAAGACGTTTATAGAGTACATTACAACGAGGCCCGAGACCGAGCCGTGGGTATAAATAAGGAGCGCCAAGGCCGATACCCCCATAAGAATAATGCCGTTCTGCATGCTAAGCCTCTCGGAGAGGGCGGCAAAACGGTGGGGGAACCATGAGTCTATGGCCATGTTCGACATGACCCTGGGGCCGTCTATAAAACCCGCCTGGGCCGCCACCAACAGTATCGCGCCTTCGGAAAATATCGTTATAAACGATATCCAGCTCCCGGCCGGCCAGTGTCCGAAGAGCGCGTCCGCAAGGACTGCGTTAAGGGTGCGTCCTTCCTCGGGCCTTACTCCCATGAGCGAATAGACGATAAAAAGAATCCCGGCGGTAAAGGCGAGGGAGACGGCCATGTACATCATCGTGCGTTTGCCGGTCTGCACCCGCGGCTCCTTCATTATCTGAAGCCCGTTGGACACGGCCTCGATACCCGTATAAGTGCCCCCTCCGAGGGAGTAGGCCCGGAGAATGAGCGCCAGGACCCCGAAGAATCCGATTGTTTTAAGATCATGGTTAAGGTTTGTGTGAAAATCGCTTATGATTACGGCGGATTGGTCGTAGTGGATTGCTACGGCGTAGGAGAGCATAACGAAGTGAGTGATTATAAATACAAAAAATATCGGGGCAAGCACGGAGATGGATTCCTTTACACCCCTGATATTAAGAATAATGAGCAGTATTATAAGAAAGGACGCGAACGCTACTTTGAATTTATGGAACTCCATCGGCAGGAAACTGAATATCGCGGCGGCACAGGCGGCGGTTGAGATGGTTATCGTCAAAATGTAGTCCACAAGGAGGGCGCTTCCGGAGACAACGCCGGCCTTTTTCCCGAGCATGTGGGTTGAGACGATATATCCGCCGCCGCCGTAAGGGAAGTGCTCTATGATCCTTGAGTAGGCGTAGGAGATTATGAATACCGTAAGCGCCGTGGCAAGGCCCAGGAAAAGCGACAGATAGGTGTGGCTCCCGAGGGCGCGGAAGGCTTCTTCAGGGCCGTATGCCGAAGACGAAAGGCCGTCTGCCCCGAGACCTATCCACGCAAGAAGCGGTATGAGGGCCATCTTGGGGAAAATATGCGGATCAGTGATAGACTTGGGTGCGCCGAGTATTGAGCGCGTCGTTTTTTTAAATAAACCGGGTTTTTCTTCAGGAACATCCCCGTTTCCGTTCATGACAGTGTCGGCTCCTATATGAAGTTAATTATCAATGATACAGCATTTTACGTCTCCTCGGCAAGCACATTGTTGATCAATCGAGTTGCCGTCTTTGCGAGCGCGGCGTTGCAATTTCGACCCTAAATAAAACAATAAGTTAGTGATTGCCGCGTCGCTTATGTCCCTCGCAATGACGCTCAAAAAGGGGCTTTTCAGCAACCCGACAGAACGATAGAGGCGTCTCCCTCATACATTGACGGCGAGCACCTTAAGCTCCGTCATCTCCTCTATCGCGTACCTTACGCCTTCCCTCCCGAACCCGCTCTGCTTCACCCCGCCGTAGGGCATATTATCGACCCTGTAGGTGGGTACGTCGTTTATTATCACGCCCCCGACGTTCAGGCGCTCATATGCGTAAAAGACCCTTCCCATGTCCTTTGTGAAGACACCGGCCTGGAGGCCGTAGGCCCCCCGGTTCACCTCTTCCACCGCCCCTTCGAACGTATCATAGCTCTCAAGGGTCACTATCGGGGCAAAGACCTCCTCGGCGCAGACCTTCATCGAGGGTTTCGCGCCTGTCAGGACCGTTGGCTCAAAGAGGCTACCCCTGCGCCCTCCTCCGATGAGCGCCTGGGCCCCTCCGGCCACGGCCTCTTTCACCCACTCCTCGGCCCTTAGCGCGGCCCCCTCCTCTATCATCGGGCCGACGTCCGTGGATTCATTCATCGGGTCGCCGAGCTTGAGCCCCCGGCATATCCCGATGAACGTGTCCTTGAACCGTTCGTATACGCTTTTTTCCACGTATATCCTCTGCACCGAGACGCATATCTGGCCGGCGTTCGAGAACGCGCCGATTGCGCACCTTTTCGCGGCGTAGTCGAGGTCCGCGTCCGAGTGGACTATGGCCCCGGCGTTCCCGCCGAGCTCGAGCGTTACCCTGCGGGTCCCGGCCCTGCCCTTGAGCATCCAGCCGACCTTCGCGCTCCCCGTAAAGCTCAACTTCCTTATCCTCTCGTCCTCAAAGAGCCAGCCGGTATCTTCATCCGGGCACAGGACGACGTTCACGCCGCCGTCAGGCCATCCGGCCTCGGTTATTATCTCGCCGAGCGCAATGGCCGTCAAAGGGGTCTTTATCGCAGGCTTAATTATTATCGGGTTGCCGCAGGCCATGGCCGGGGCCGCCTTGTGCGCCACGAGGTTCAAGGGGAAGTTAAACGGCGTTATGCCGAGCACCGGGCCTATGGGGAACCGCCTCACTATCCCGAACCTGCCCTCCGAGCCCGCGGCAAGGTCGAGCGGTATGACCTCCCCGCCGAGTCTCTTGGCCTCTTCAAGGGCTATCCGGAAGGTCGTGGCCGCCCTGTGTACCTCGACCCTGGCGTCTTTTATGGGTTTGCCGGCCTCAAGGGCTATGAGTCTTGCGAGTTCCTCCCTCCTAAACTCTATCCCCTCCACCACCTTGCGCAGAAGCTCGGCCTTCCTGTACGACGGAAGCCTTTTCAAGGCCTCAAACGCCTTTAGAGACCCCTCCACGGCCTCGTTCAGAAGCCCGCGGTCAGCGAAGTATGCAGTCCCTACAACGCTTCCGTCGTAGGGGCTTGCCACCATATGCTCCGAAGACGTCCGTACCCTTTTGCCGTTTATAAGGAGCTTGAATTCTTTCGTCATATCCACCCTCCCAGGCGCACCTTTGCCTTCAACGCATGATGCAGGTCTATCCGCTTAATTAACCAGAAAAGCGGACCCCGGTCAAATCATTAGTTGAGGGGCGCTCCCGGCAGGCGATGGACAGGGGACGCAGGATGGATGGAGGACAATATAATTGTCTTTAAGGGCCGCTGTGGTATAATGGTTCTTAATAATTACGGAGGGTCTCGCATAGCACAGGTACACGGAAATCTCCTCGGGCTCAAGCCGAGCCAGATAAAAAGCCTTGAGCGCATCTACAACCGCCGCATACCGCCCTCACTCGTCATCACGCCGGAACTCGGCAGATACCTCGCGGGCCTTTCAAGGGAAATAAACAGGCAGATAGGCGTCATCGTCAACCGCAAGGGCGCGATAGTCTGCGCCATAGTGGGGAATGAAAAGGAGATAGTCATCCCGGCGCTCTCCGACTATCCGCTCGGCAGAAGGCATCTGCGCGGGCTGCGCTGCGTCCACACCCACCTCAAAAGCGAGCCGCTCACCCAGGACGACCTGACCGACCTCGCGCTCCTGCGGCTCGATATGATGGCCGTTGTCGGCGTCCTTGAGGACGGCCTGCCGGGCGACATCCATGCGGCGCACCTCCTGCCTTATAACCCGGAGGGCGCGACATACACGGTGGAGCCTCCCGTCTCATTTCACCGTTTTGACGTGGATTTTCAGGGGTTCATAACGTCGCTTGAGCAGGAGATTGGCAGGGCCATCCTGAGGGACGTCAGGGACGAGCGCGAGCGGGCCATACTCGTAAGCGTATCGACGAGGCACAGGGACGAGCAGATGGAGTCCCTTCAAGAGCTGAAGGAGCTTGCCAGGACAAGCAACGTCGTGGTACTCGATTCGCTATGCCAGAGGCCCGACAGGATAAACCCCAAGTACCTGATGGGAACCGGCAAGATAAAGGAGCTCATAATAAAGGCCCTTCAAAAGGAGGCCACCCTCCTCATATTCGACCAGGAGCTGACCCCCACGCAGGTGAGGGAGATAGGCGACATAACCGAGCTCAAGGTTATAGACAGGACCCAGCTCATCCTCGACATATTCGCGAGCCGGGCGCATTCGCGGGACGGCAAGGTCCAGGTGGAGCTCGCCCAGCTTAAGTACCTGCTCCCTAAGCTCACCGGCAGGTCCGCCTCTTTATCGAGGCTCATGGGAGGCATCGGGGGAAGGGGCCCCGGAGAAACGAAGCTCGAGGTCGACAGACGAAGGGTATCCGACAGGATAGCCCACCTCGAGAAGGAATTAAAGTCCTTGAGCCGCGGCAGGTTCCAGAGGAGGCGGAGGAGGGCGGAGAGCGGGGTGCCGATAATCTCCATCGTCGGGTATACGAACGCCGGTAAATCGACCCTCTTGAACGCACTTACAAAGAGTTCGACCCTCGTTGAGGACAAGCTTTTTGCAACGCTCGATACGGCATCGAGGCGCCTCCGGTTCCCGAGGGAGAGGGACGCGGTCATCACCGACACCGTCGGCTTCATAAAGGACCTTCCCAAAGACCTTTTCAAGGCTTTCAAGTCCACGCTCGAGGAGATGGAGGACGCCGACCTGCTGATACACCTCGTCGACCTCGGCAGCCCCATCTTCGAGGCACGGATAGCAACGGTGGAGAAGCTCCTCGACGAGATAGGGCTTGCTTCCATACCGAGGATACTGGTATTCAACAAGGCCGACCTCGTAGACCGGACGATTGCCCGGAACCTCGCCAGGAGGTTCGACGCGGTCTTGATATCCGCCGTGGACCCCGCGACGCTAAACGGCCTTTTAAAGGGGCTTGAGGCGCGGCTCTGGCCTGAGGAGGCCGTGGAAGGGGAGGGGTACGCCGGGGCAAAGGGGATAGAGGGAGGTTAAGGGACTTGACGGGAGGGGAAGCCGGTAGAGGGGGGGGGAGAATCGAGTAGAGGCGGGCGGGGCTCACGGACTGCACCAATATGTTTGTTGGGTTGCGCTTTGCGTAACCTAACCTCTACTGGCCAAAGTGAAGGGGAGTGTGTTAATTGTAGTTAACGAGGTATTGCGAGCATCGGAGGGAAATTCGAAATGAAATACAAAAAGAGTTCCCTTGAGTCGAATCCATTGTTCGGAGATCTCCCCCTTGAGTTGTCCGGAAATATTAGTGCAATGAATCCATGGTGGCGATCTGAGGCGGCTATTCCGTCTCCGGCTTTTCATCGATGGCCCTTTGAACGCGTCCTGCGGACTCTCAAACAGGGGTTGACGCCGGCCACCGTGCTGCGCGGCCCAAGGCGCATAGGCAAAACGATTTTGCTTCAGCAGGCAATCCAATTCCTCTTGAAGGAGGGCGTGGAGCCCAATCGTATTCTCTATGTTGCCTTTGACGAGTTGCCTACCCTGCGCGGAATACGGGAGCCGGTGCTGGCCATTTCCAGATGGTTCGAACGCAATATTCTGAAAACCACATTCAATGCAACGGCCAGCGCGGGTAAACCCGCCTTTCTGTTTATGGATGAGGTCCAGAATCTCGATGCATGGGCTCCGCAAGTCAAAAATCTGGTGGATAATCAGGCAGTTCGCTCCATGGTGACCGGCAGTTCCTCCCTTCGTATCGAGGCCGGGCGGGATAGTTTGGCTGGACGCGTCACTACCATTGACATGGGGCCCTTGCTCCTCAGGGAGATTTCCGAACTCCGATACGGCATATCGCTGGCGCCGATGTGGGGCGATAACGGTTTGGATAAACTGACCGATTTTGCTTTCTGGGAAAAAGCTGTTAGGCGTGCAAAAGAGGAAACGGAAATCCGTCTTAAGGCGTTTAAATCCTTCTCTGAGCGCGGTGGCTACCCTATAGCTCAGGAAAAGCACGATACGCCGTGGCATGAACTCGCTGATTATTTAAACGAAACCGTCATCCGGCGAGCGATTCAGCACGACCTGCGGATGGGGCCAAGAGGCCAGAAGCGTGACGAAAAGCTCCTCGAGGAGGTCTTTCGCTTGTGTTGTCGGTACGCCGGCCAGGCTGCCGGACAATCCGCCTTCGTGCCGGAAATCCAGCAGGCGCTTGCCGGCAACATAGGCTGGCACAGGGTGCTGACTTATCTTCGGTTTCTTGACGGCACATTGCTTTTGCGCCTGATCCCACCTATTGAACTGCGCCTCAAGCGCAAGAAGGCGCCGGCGAAAGTGTGCCTCTCCGATCACTCTTTACGGGCCAGCTGGCTGCAGGAGATCGTCCCTCTAGACTCCAAAGGCTTGACGGACAACCCGCATTTGACCGACCTTGCCGGTCATCTTGCGGAAAGCGTTCTGGGCTATTTTCTCGCATCGATACCCAGCCTCGATGTCGCGTATTTTCCAGCCCGCGGCGCGGAGCCGGAGGTGGATTTCGTTATTACGATAGGAACGCGCCGAATCCCAATTGAGGTCAAATATCGCAAACGAATTGACCCATTGGATGACACCAAAGGATTGCGTGCCTTTTTGGAGAAAACCGTCTATAATGCGCCGTTAGGCATCCTCATAACATTGGAGGACGATGTTGTCATTCCCGATCCGCGCATAATTCCAATATCGCTGTCAGCTTTTCTCTGGACAAGATAGGGGGGTGTACTGGCAGGAGTTACCTCCTGCCAGCACTTTTTTGAGCGCGGGGGCTAAACTTGCCGTCAGGAGGAAACTCCCGACGGCACTGAAAACTTTCGGAGGGAACCACATCTCTACGGAGGTGCGACAATTTGCGCATTTTATGCAGGCGTCACACTTTTGCGCATCTCGGTTTTGGTCAAAGTCCACATGGCGGAGTTTGGTCAATTGCTACCGCCTCCTCAACACCCGCACCTTCATATCCGGTAGTATGTTCACGCCTTCAGCTAAAGTTTCGTTGGGCTGTCTCCGATAAATTGGATAGCGGCGGATGTTAACGGCTTATTGAGCCGAATGAAACCCGGCAGGGCTTAAGACCCCGGGGTTTTAAGAACGTTGGAAAAGTATCCAAAAATTCTATTAAGGAGGGCTATTATGGGCTTAATATGGACAGCATCATTGGCGACAGGGGTGGATTGGCAGGATAGTCAGCATAAAGATCTGTTCTGTAAGATCAATGAATTCATAGAAGCAATAAATAGAGGGAAGACACAGGGTGATCTGCTCGGACTGTTTAATTTCCTGAGCAATTACGTGAGGACGCACTTCAAGCAGGAAGAGGTTGCGATGGATAAGCACGGTTATCCCGGGACTGTGGCCCATAAGGCGTTGCATAAGACTTTTATGGACAATCTAAGCGTGTTGCAGAAAGGATTGAGAGAACAGGAAGACATCCATAAATTGACGATGCAGGCGAGGAAACTGCTTTCTGACTGGTTCTATGACCATGTTGCAAAGATGGACAAGAATCTTGGCGGCTTTCTCGTAACCAAGAGATAATCCCCGGAGTCCATGGCGGGTTCAATCTTGCAGCTTCAACCCGAATGATTCGTGGCTGCCGGACGAAATTCAGGGTCGCAAACCTGAACCCGCCAGAATGATACGTTCTTTCCAGCACCCTGTTCGCCCCTCCGGCCCCCCTTCACAACGCCCCCCTCCCCTTAAGCCCCGCGACCTTCACGCCCACAAGCCTCACTGGCTTGTGGGGGCCGGATGCGTCAAGGAGCTTCAATGCCGCTGTCCAGATGTCGTTCAGCGAGTCGGACTCGGTATCGAGGGCGGTTGACCTTGAGACGGTCTCAAAGTCCGAGTAGCTTATCTTTATCGCAACGTCTTTGCCCCTGCAACCGAGTCCCTTGAGCCTCGCAACGATGTCCCCGGCAAGGGCGTAGAGCGTCTCTTTTATGATGTATTGGTCATCTGTCTCCCCCTCGAAGACCACCTCCCTGCTCAAGGCATTCGGCTCGTGGAACGGGACGACCGGGCTTTGGTCTATCCCTCTGGAGTGCTCGTAGAGGGCCTTGCCGATATGGCTCCCGAAGTTGCGCTCAAGGTACTGTAGAGGCGTTTTTGATATCTCCCCTACCGTATATATGCCGAGGCCGTTGAGCCTCTTTCCGGTCTTTTGCCCGACCCCCCGGAGCCTTGCCACCGGCAGGTCTTTTAATATCCGCCCGGCCTCATCGGCCATTAGGACGTAAAGGCCGCCCGGCTTATCCATCTCGCCGGCGAGCCTGGCAAGGAGCTTATTCGGCGCCACCCCCACGGATGAGGATAGCCCCAGTGCGCCATCGACCCTCTTTTTTATCTCTCCGGCGATCTCAATGGCGTGGGGGAAGGGGTCACCCCCATCGTGAGGCAGGACCTCGATGAACGCCTCATCGAGTCCGAAAGACTCGACAATGGGGCTATACTCCATCAGTATGGAGAAGAACCTCTCTGATTCCTTCTCGTAGGACTCGAAATCCACTGGCAGGAACACAGCCTCCGGACAGAGCTTGCGCGCCTTTTTTAAAGTCATGCCCGGGTCCACCCCGAAGGCCCGTGCATCGTAAGACGCCGCGGATACGGCCCCCCGTTTCTCAGGGTCGCCGTCGGCGCCGACGACAATGGGCCTGCCCTTTATCCCCGGCCTTCTCTTCACTTCAACGGAAACGAAAAATGCATCGAGGTATATATGTATGACGGCTCTTTTTTGCATAAGGGTTTTCCATTTCCATTTTCAAAGATGCGTTACGGTACGCCGATTGTATCATATAACCGGTACGCATGGCGCGCCTTATCCGCCCATCCGGAGAGGCCGGTTTTCCCTTGAAGCTCCCCGCGGCTTTTCCGCGTGGAATCTTCGACATGTGAGGAAGTATCTATATCCGATTCGCTCGCTTAATCCCGCAATAAGGCTTGCGGGCTGGGCGCTCGCTATGCATGTTCAATAATCAACCCTTTTTAGGGTGTCAAATTTTTTAGGTCAGTATTTCGACTTTCCGCTTGACAGGCACTACATGTTGTGGTCTAATATGCATCAACCTACAATATAAACGATTTATTATATAAATCAAATAGTTGTGATTGTTATGCTTTTCTTGCCTTGCCCGCCGGTATTTTCAGCCGATAGTTTGCCTTCGATAGCACATGGCTTTGAACATGCATAGCGAGCGCATTCCCCGCAGCTTGCTGCGGGGAGCTTCAAAGCCTTATCATATTTTTTATGGCATTCCAACGTTGAGCACAAAAGAACAAGGAGGGGATAAGAGAATGGAACACGATATATACAGCCGCTTGTTGAGCTCCATGCCCATGGAGGGGCAGGCCGTGACACAGAAGAACTCCGCCGACAGGGTCTTAAGGGGCGGTGTAAATAGATGCGTCAATATGAACATCGAGATAAACGAGAACGGCAGGAAGGTGTTGGAGAAGAGGTACCTCAGGAAGGACGCCGACGGCAACGCGGTGGAGACTATAGAGGAGATGTTCTGGCGGGTGGCCGGCAACATTGCGCAGGCGGACAGGCGCTTCAACCCCGAAGCGGACGTAGACGCGGCAGCCGCCGAGTTCTACGAGATGATGGCCTCTCTCGACTTCATGCCCAACTCCCCCACGCTCATGAACGCGGGCAGGGAGCTGCAGCAGCTCTCCGCGTGCTTCGTGCTGCCGGTCGAGGACTCGATGGAGTCGATCTTCGAGGCCGTCAAGCACACCGCGCTCATACATAAATCCGGGGGCGGCACCGGGTTCTCGTTCTCCAGGCTCAGGCCCTCGGGGGATACGGTAGGCTCCACGTCCGGGATATCCTCCGGCCCCATATCCTTCATGACTGTATTCGACAGCGCCACGGAGGCCATAAAGCAGGGCGGGACGCGCAGGGGCGCGAACATGGGCATCCTCCGCGTAGACCACCCCGACATCCTCAACTTCATCACCTGCAAGCAGGACAACGCCAAGCTCAACAACTTCAACATCTCGGTGAGCCTCACCGAGGAGTTCATGAAGGCCGTGGAGGCCGATACCGAGTACGAGTTGATAAGCCCGAGGACCGGCAAGGCCGTGGGGCGCAGAAGGGCGCGCGAGGTATTCAACAAGATAGTGGAGATGGCGTGGCGGAACGGGGACCCGGGCGTCATCTTCATCGACCGCATGAACTCGGACAATCCGACCCCGCACGTCGGGCGGATAGAGTCCACGAACCCGTGCGGGGAGCAGCCGCTCCTCCCGTACGAGTCCTGCAACTTGGGCTCCATAAACCTGAGCCAGATGCTCAAGAGGAAGACCTCCGGCGGCAGCTCCCTGGAGATGGACTGGGACAAGTTCGAGGATACGGTCAAAAAGGCCGTCCACTTCCTCGACAACGTCATAGAGATGAACAGCTACCCCATCCCGCAGATAGAGAAGGTCACCAAGTCCAACAGGAAGATAGGGCTCGGGGTCATGGGTTTCGCGGACATGCTCATAAGGCTCGGCGTCCCCTATAACTCCGAGGAGGCCATAACGCTCGCCGAAGAGATAATGGCGTTCATACAGGAAAAGGGCAGGGAGGCGTCCGTGGACTTGGGGCTCAAGCGCGGGTCCTTCCCGAACTTCAAGGGCTCCGTCTACGACGGCAGTAAAAAGGCCGTCAGGAACGCCACCGTCACGACCATCGCCCCGACCGGGACCATCTCCATAATCTCCGGGTGCTCCTCCGGCATAGAGCCCCTCTTCGCGCTCGCATTTACGAGGAACGTCATGGAGGGGACCGAGCTCCTCGATGTGAACCCGCTCTTCGAGGAGGCGGCGCGCGATGGCACCCTCCACGGCGTGGACGGGATCCCGAGCGACGTTAAAAAGGTCTTTGTCACGGCCCACGATATAACCCCGGAGTGGCACATCAGGATGCAGGCCGCGTTCCAGAAGTATACGGATAACGCGGTCAGCAAGACCGTGAACTTCCCCAACGAGGCCACGGTCGAGGACGTGATGAAGGTCTATCTCACCGCCTACAGGCTCGGGTGCAAGGGGGTGACGGTGTACAGGGACGGCTCAAGGGACGTCCAGGTGCTGAACAAGGGGAGCGAGAAGCCCTCAGCCCAAAGGGGCGAGGCCGTGGCCGTGGAGGCGATAGCGGAGCGCCACGCGGCGTTGCCGCACAAGCCCAAGCCGAGGGGTGAGGTCGCCTTCGGCGTGACCAAGAAGATGAAGACCGGCTGCGGCAACCTCTACGTGACGATAAACGAGGACGAAGAGGGAAGGCCGTTCGAGATATTCACCCAGATAGGCAAGGCCGGGGGGTGCGTGGCCTCGCAGTGCGAGGCAATGGGCAGGATGACATCGCTTGCCCTCAGAAGCGGGGTGGAGGCCCAGGATATAGTAAGGCAGATGCGCGGCATAAGCTGCCACCTGCCCGTTGGATACGGCAACGGCAAGGTGATGTCGTGCGCGGACGCCGTGGCCCAGGCGATGGAGTGGTATCTCGGCCTCAAGATGAATAGCGGCAATACCCTGTCGCTGGGGAGCCTTCCGGGGGGCTATGCGCTGGATAACTCCAAGATCAACCTCGCGCTCGCCCCGGAGCTCCTCAAGCGCGGCGCCTGCCCGGACTGCGGAGGCACGGTAGAGCACGCGGACGGGTGCGTGGTATGCAGGGGTTGCGGGTATTCCGAGTGCGGTTAGCGAAAAAAAATTATCGGGTTGTTGAAAAAAGCGCCCTCCCTCTTTTAAGGGAGGGCGCTTTTTTAATGGAAGGAGATTTTATAAGACGCCGGACGCCGATGAACATGCATAGCGAGCGCATTCTCCGCAGCTTGCTGCGGGGTCAAGCGAGCGAATCGGATATAGATACTTCCTTACATGTCGAAGATTCCAGCGGAAAAGCCGCGGGGAGCTTCAACCGCCACGCGAGTCAGGCGGCAGGGCATCCGAAGAAAACACTAAAAGCCTTGACGAAAACCGGGCGTTCAGATATCTTTTAAGGGTGCTTCTAAAAATTAGTTTTTTAGTTTCTGAAACCTCGGTGGCTCCCATGCCTATGAGGGTTCATTTTTTTCCGAGGTCGAGGCGGGGTGAGTGAAACCTCTCAGGACTCAAGAGCCAAGGGGTTTCAGAACGCTGAAATAAAAAAGCGGAGCATATATGCCAATATGTGTCCATTTTTATTTTCGCCCTAACAAAGAGATCGGGGAAAAGAGCAATTTTTAGAGCACCCTTAACGGTTATGAAAGAGCTCGCAGCCATAATCCTTGCGGCCGGAAAGGGCACGAGGATGAAGTCGAAGATGCCGAAGGTCCTGCACAGGGTGGCGGGCTTTCCGATGCTTTACTACCCTTTGAGCGTCCTGAAGGGGCTCAAGGCGAAGAGGGTGATAGTCGTCGTGGGCCACGGCGCGGAAGAGGTGAGGGCCGCCTTTGCGGACGAGAAGGTCGAGTTCGTGACGCAGTCCGAACAGCTCGGCACAGGCCACGCGGTCATGACCGCGGTAAAGGGGCTTGCCGGCTTCAGGGGGGATATACTGATACTCTCCGGGGACGTGCCTCTCATAACTAAAGAGACCATAAAGGCCCTCTGCGCCATACACCGTGGCGCGTCCCTGAAGAAAAGACCCGCGCTTTCTATGGTCACGGCCCTGCTTGAAGACACTAAGGGGTACGGCAGGGTCGTTAGGGACGAGCACGGGGCCGTCGTGCGTGTCGTTGAGGACAGGGACTGTAGCCCGTTACAGAGGGAGATAAACGAGGTGAACGCCGGTATATATCTCGTCTCATCAAAGTTCCTTCTCGGCAATATCGGCAGGGTCAACAACAGGAACGCACAGGGGGAGTACTATCTGCCCGACCTGATAGAGATCGCCGTCAAGTCCGGGGAGAAGGTCTCGGCCCTCACGCACCTTTATCCGGAAGAGGTCTTCGGGATAAACAACAGGGTCGAGCTCGCCAGGGCCGACAAGATTATGAGAAAGAGGACTGCCGAGGCGCTCATGCTCAACGGCGTCACCATAATCGACCCGGACTCCACTTATATAGACGCGCAGGTCAAGGCCGGGATGGATACGGTGATATATCCGGGCGTTCATCTCATTGGCCCTACCGTCATAGGCGAGGATTGCGTCATAGAGGAGAACGTGAGGATCGAGGACTCCTCCATCGGGGACAACTCAACGATAAAGAGCCACTCCATAATCGAAGATAGCGAGGCCGGGAAAGAGGTGTCGATAGGGCCTTTCGCAAGGTTGAGACCCGGCAGCGTCATCAGGGACAGGGCCCGCATAGGGAACTTCGTGGAGGTCAAAAAGACGGTGGTGGGCAAGGGGAGCAAGGCCAATCACCTGACCTACCTCGGGGACTCCGTCATCGGTGAGGGGGTCAACATAGGCGCTGGCACCATAACCTGCAATTACGACGGCTTCAGCAAGCACACGACGACGATAGAGGATGGCGCGTTCATAGGGAGCGACACTCAGCTCGTGGCCCCGGTAAGGGTCGGCAAGGGCGCGTACGTCGGCTCGGGGACCACCGTCACCAGGGACGTCCCCCCGGACTCGCTTGTGACGACGAGGGCTGAGGAGCGGGTCATCGAGGGATGGGCCGAGAGGAAGAGGCGGAAGGGGCGGAAGAAGGGGCATTGAAGATATTTGGCGATTGAGGCGGGTAGGATGGGTTGAGCGAAGCGAAGCCCATCGTTCATGGTTGATATTTTGGCGGGCGGAGCCCAGCCTACCATACGGAGAGCACCTTATTGAATATGCATAGCGAGCGCATTCCCCGTAGCTTGCTGCGGGGAGCTTCAATTGAAGGGGCTTTGGCATGACAGATAAAAAATCCATGATTCCTGTCGAAAGAATTGAAAATTCAATTCTCCTTATCAGAGCGCATAAAGTCATGCTGGATGCCGATCTGGCAGAGCTTTATGGAGTGCCGACGAAAGCTCTAAATCAAGCTGTAAAACGCAACAAGGACCGCTTTCCTCAAGACTTCATGTTTCAATTGACAAAAGCTGAAAAAGAAAAGGTGGTCACAAATTGTGACCACCTCAAACGGCTCAAGTTTTCGCCGAATTTACCTTACGCATTTACCGAGCACGGGGCGATCATGCTTGCCACGGTCTTAAACAGCCCGGTAGCCGTACAGACAAGCATACAGATTGTGAAAGCCTTTGTCCGGCTCCGTCAGATGCTCCAATCCAATGCGGAATTGATGAAAAAGATGACCGGGCTTGAAAAAAAGTATGACGAGCAGTTCAAAGTGGTCTTTCAGGCCATATATGAATTGATGAAGCCGCCTGAGCCGAAAAGACGGAGTATTGGTTTTAAGACTGGCGATAGGGAGAAAGAATGACGCGATCTTGATGCGCCGATGTGGAACTTCAAGACAGGAGAACATCTTATTGAATTGGGCCGCTTGCGCGGATGATGTCGCCGGGGGCGAGCGATGATGATTTTGTGATGGGCTTCGCCACGCTCAGCCCATCCTACCGTGCTTGTAGGGGAAGCTTACGCATGAATCCAATCACCGAAACATTTGACACGCTCTGGGACTATTGTACTTCTAACAATAGATTGTGCCCAATGCCTATGAAATGGAATGGTCTTTTTGGAATGCTAAAAAACACGAAGCAAAAACCTTCTGGTGGATGGGTACCTTCACTTCCTTTGATACTGGCTGCTTGGCATGACACGATGCCAATAGAAAAGCAATTAAGATTTAAAGAGCACATCAAGTGGGCGTCTGATAATAATCAGATAGAAGAAGTCGGCAAATATTTAAGGTCATTTTCAGAAAATGAGTGGGCTCATTTTGGAGAAATATAATACCAAAAAATGGGTAAAAATTTGGTAGGTGTGCCAGCTACCGGCGGGTTCAATCTTGCAGATTGAACCCGAATGATTCGTGGCTGCCAGATCGAAATTCAGGGTTCAGGTTGCAAACCTGAACCCGCGATGAAGTGCAGCAGATTCAGGGCCATAGGATGCGCTTCGTTCCTCAGCGCATCGTTCGCGTTAAACTTTAACCATCACCTCGATACAAAACCTCTAACGGGAGTCTACAATACATGTGCGGGATAGTGGCGTACTCGGGGCCGAAAAACGCCTGCGAAGTGCTCCTTGACGGCCTGAAGAGGCTTGAGTACAGGGGGTATGACTCCTCTGGCATCGCCGTCATTAAGGACAACGGGATAGAGCTTAGAAGGAGCGTTGGCAAGCTCGATAAGCTTGTAGCCGAGGTGCACAGAAGGCCCGTTGAAGGCCATGTCGGCATAGGACACACCCGCTGGGCCACCCACGGAAGGCCCTCGGAGCAGAACGCCCACCCCCACGACGAGGGCGGGGTCGCCGTGGTGCATAACGGCATAATCGAGAACTACCTCACCCTGAAGGAAGAGCTTCAGAAGCAGGGGGCAAAGTTCAAGTCCGAGACCGACACGGAGATATTAAGCCACCTCATACACAGGGAAATAAAAAAGGGCAGGAACCTCGAAGACTCGGTCAGGGAGGCCGTCAAGCACATCAAGGGGACCTACGCCATCGCCGCGGTTAGCGAGGCTGAGCCGGACAAGATAGTCGGGGCGCGGATGGAGTGCCCCCTTATCCTCGGCATAGGCACGGATGAGGCGGTGCTCGCCTCAGACATACCGCCGATACTGAACCTGACGAGGAAGGCCATTTTTTTAAACGACGGCGAGATGGTGACGATCACCGGGCAGGGCGCCATGATAACCACCTTCGACGGCAAGGAGGTGAAGAGGGCCCCATCGGTCATAGACTGGTCGCCTGTGATGGCCGAGAAGGGCGGATACCGCCACTTCATGCTCAAGGAGATATTCGAGCAGCCACGGGCCATAACCGACACGTTCAGGGGCATCATAAAAGAGGAGAGCGGGGACGTATTCCTCAACAGGTTCGACATCCCCATCGACGGGATAGAGCGGATATACATAATCGCCTGCGGCACGTCATGGCATGCCGGTCTTGTCGGGAAGTTCTACTTCGAGGAGTTCTTGAAGGTCCCGGTCGAGGTCGATCTCGCCTCCGAGTTCCGGTACCGCAACCCGCTCGTGAACGGTAAGACGCTCGTTGTCTCCATCTCGCAGTCCGGCGAGACCGCCGACACCCTGGCCGCCGTAAAGGAGGTCAGGAGAAGGGGCGCCCATACAATCGCCATATGCAACGTCATGGAGAGCAGCCTGACGAGGGAGGCCCACTGGTCCCTGATGACGCACGCGGGCCCGGAGATAGGGGTGGCATCCACCAAGGCCTTCACCACCCAGCTCACGGCGCTCTATCTCCTCGGCGTCTACTTCGGCAGGAGGTCGGGCAACGTCACCGCGGAAGCGGGCAAGGCCCTCATACATGACCTTGTGAGGCTCCCAAAGAAGATAGAAGAGGTCCTTGACAGGGCTGGGCACACCGAGGCGCTTGCAAAGAAGTACTTCCACTTCAGGGACTTCATCTACCTCGGCAGGGGGATGAACTACCCGATAGCCCTTGAGGGGGCGCTCAAGCTCAAGGAGATATCCTACATCCACGCCGAGGGCTATGCCGCGGGCGAGATGAAGCACGGCCCCATAGCCTTGATAGACGAGGACATGCCGGTGGTGGCCCTGGCCCCGCAGGGCTCAAGCTACCCCAAGATGCTCGGGAACATGGAAGAGGTGAAGGCACGCGGTGGCCGCCTCATCGCCGTAGTGAACGATAACGACGCCGAGGCCTCAGGCAGGGCGGACGATATAATAACGGTGCCGGAGTGCGCGCCCCACCTGACGCCGATACTCATGTCAGTGCCGCTGCAACTGCTGGCCTATCACATAGCGGTATTGAAAGGGACGGACGTGGACCAGCCGAGGAACCTCGCCAAGAGCGTCACTGTGGAGTGACGGTTGGGTAAACCGACCTACGCCCGTAACCGGTTAAGACGCGGTACATTTATCCGCTTTCGTTAAACACCGAGGCCCCTCCCTTTAGGGAGGGGCCTCGGTGTTTAGGTCTTTGTGGTTTGAATAGGGTGTGAAGCGTTCGGCCTTACTGTTATAAAGTAGAGCCGCCCCCTTTCAGCTCGCCGCGACCCTATTCATGCGGATGAGGTCTATCTCCTCAAACCTCCGCGAGCAGACGGCCCATTCGATGTTCCTCATGAAGGCGTCTATGTATGGGGGCCTCTTTACCCCGTAGTCTATGACGTAGGCGTGCTCGTAGACGTCCAGCACCAGGATGGGGATAACGTTTGCAGGCACATTGTTGTTGTGGGTGTCGAGGCAGTAGTTGTGGAGCCTCCCGTCATAGGCGCTTAAGCCCAGTATCACCCACCCGCGCGCGGCCATGCCGCAGGCCTTGAAGTTATCCGCCCACTTCTCGAAGGAGCCGAACTCCTTTGCCAGCATGTCGGCGAGTCTGCCTTTGGGCTTGATCTCCTTGCCGCCGAGATTCTCGAAGTAGAGCTCATGTAGTATCACGCCGTTCAGGGCGAAGGTCTCGTCGGCTTTAAGGGCCCTGAAGTCGCTGAATACCTGGTTCGCCTTCGTGATGTCCACGCTCCTGAGGCGCTCTTCTATCTCGTTCAATTTATTCACGTACCCGGTGTAGAGGATATCCCTGTGTTGGGATATCTGGCTGTCTGAAATCCCGTCAAGCCCCTTAAGCTCGAATTTTTTGGGTTGATGCGCCATGTCCGGCCTCCTTCCTTAGTGCGTATTAGCTAAGGTTATTAAAGGGTTAGGCCGCCGCTGGATTTTTATGGACGCGACGGACGGATATTGAATTAAATCAGCTAAAATCCGATATGTCAAGGGCGAGGGGCGGATTGGTAATGTACCATATCTTGTGTCAGTAAAAGGAAAGGGGTATCTTTATAGCGGCTCGCAACCAACTATAAGGAGATACCCCTATGGCCCAGAGAGCCACGATTGAGAATTTCTCACAAGCCTCGCGGATAGTCAAGGAGTT
>JACRLF010000132.1 GCA_016235365.1 Deltaproteobacteria bacterium
AGCGAGCGCATTCCCCTAAGCCCAAGCCGCGGGGAGCTTCAAGTCCTAATTGTCCTGCCCGTCCGCCTACTCCTTCATGAAGCCCTTGAGGAACGGCTTTATGATGTCCAGGGGCAGGGGGAAGAGTATGGTGGAGTTCTTTTCCGCGGCGATTTCGGTAAGCGTCTGGAGGTACCTCAGCTGAAGGGAGACAGGGTTCTTGCTGAGGAGCTCGGCGGCCTCGAGTATCTTGGCGGAGGCCAGCATCTCGCCTTCGGCGTGTATTATCTTCGCCCTCTTCTCCCTCTCGGCCTCGGCCTGCTTGGCCATGGCCCTCTTCATCTCTTCGGGCAGGTCTATGGCCTTTAGCTCGACGAGCCCGACCTTTATGCCCCAGGGGTCGGTCTGCTTGTCGAGTATGTCCTGAATTATCTTGTTTATCTTGTCCCTTTCGGCAAGAAGCTCGTCGAGCTCGGCCTGCCCGCATACGCTCCTTAACGTGGTCTGCGCCAACTGGCTCGTGGCGTAGAGGTAGTTCTCCACCGCGATTATGGCCTTGTCCGGGCCGACCACCCTGAAGTATATGACGGCGTTCACCTTTACGGAGATGTTGTCCCTCGTTATCACGTCCTGGCTGGGCACGTCCATCGTGACGGTGCGAAGGCTGACCTTGACCATCTTCTGCACCCCCGGTATGAGCAGTATGAGCCCCGGCCCCTTGACGGACTGGAACCTGCCGAGAAAGAATATCACCCCGCGCTCGTACTCGGGCAGTATCTTTATCGCGCTCCACAAAAACATCAGGACAAGCGCTATCAGGATGAACGTGCCGCTTCCAATTCCGAATGCCATAATATTCCTCCGTTGGATATTTCAGGGACTGATCCCCTTTAATGTTTCCTCATGCGCGGCAAGGCCGCCCCCCCGCCCACGGGCGCTTCCCTTGTCAAGGGAAGCGCCCGTTCAGCGCGCCCTCGTGACCTTGAGAGTAAGCCCCCGGATTTCCTCCACCCGTGCCATGCCGCCCTTTTCTATCTCCTCGCCGCTTACCGCGTTCCAGTACTCGCCTTCTATAAAGACCTTGCCCGTCTTCCCGGGGCCGATATCCTCGACCACGCTCCCCTCCTCCCCTATGAGCGTCTCGGCCCCGCTTGCCGGTTTTCTGCGGTATACCTTGACGGCGTAGTACATTGCGCCGAGCATTATGGCGGTCATGAGCACGACTGTGGGGAGCACGACCCAGATGGAGAGCTTCATGTACGGGAACGACCCGTCAAAGAGCATCATCGAGCCGAGCACGAGCGAGACTATGCCGGCTATGGTAAGGAGCCCATAGCTCGTTATCTTGAGCTCCAATACGAAAAATATGAGGCCGAGGAAGACGAGCATCAGCCCTGCGTAGTTCACGGAGAGCGTCTGGAAGGCGTAGAATGCGAGCACGAGGCATACGGCCCCGATAACTCCTGGGAGTATGAGGCCTGGGTTGGAGAGCTCGAAGTAAAGGCCCACAAGCCCGATCATCATCAGTATGTAGGCCACGTTAGGGTTGCTGATGGCGCTTAAGACCCTGAACCTCAGGTTCATTTCGATATTTTTTATCTCCGCGCCCTTTGTCTCAAGCGTCCTCGCCCCGGCCCCGACCTCGACCCGCCTGCCGTCCAACTCCCGGATGAGCCCCTCCCTGCTGTCAACTACAAGGTCTATGACCTTTGCCTTCAGCGCCTCCTCGGCCGTGACGTTGACGCTCTCGCGCACCGCGCGCTCGGCCCACTGCGCGTTCCTATTCCTCTTCGCCGCGATGCCCATGATGTAGGCGACCGCGTCGTTTTCGACCTTCTTCGCCATCGTCTCATCCATCTTGCCCCCGCCCATCTCAACAGGGTGCGCCGAGCCGATGTTCGTGCCGGGGGCCATGGCGGCTATGTTGGCCGCGTATGTTATGAATACGCCGGCGGATGCGGCCCTTGAGCCGGACGGGTAGACGTAGACGACCACCGGGACCTCCGAGCCGAGCTCGGCCTTGACTATGTCCCTCATCGAGAGGTCGAGCCCCCCGGGGGTGTCGAGCTCTATCACCACCGCCTCGGCCTTCTCCCTTGCG
Source organism: Deltaproteobacteria bacterium (assembly GCA_016235365.1). Taxonomy (GTDB): domain Bacteria; phylum Desulfobacterota; class GWC2-55-46; order GWC2-55-46; family GWC2-55-46; genus JACRLF01. Next base: position 2,081 of record JACRLF010000132.1, read on the forward strand.
GCAAACTCTATGCTCTTTATGATGAACTCGGCCATGACGGGGTTTATTATCCCGTCGGCCTTGACGAAGTATACGGCCGGGGGCGATGCGGCGGACGAGTGAAGCGCCGGCGATACGGGGAGCAGGAGGAATAGAAGCGAAAATAGGATGGTACGCGCCCTGACAGTCATGGAAAGATTCTATCAGGGATTCGGCTATAATGCAATGCGGGGTTTACCGGGTGAAACGCGCCGATTACACGGGTAGAACTTCAGGCCGGCAGGCTTTTTTTGATCTCTTCTATCACCATGAGCATATCCGTCTCCGTCTCTTTCTTGAGCGCCGGCCTCTTAAGCAGCTCCGCCGGGTCGTAAGTGGGCATCACCTTTATCCCGTTGAACGCATGGAAGCGCCCCCGCAACCCCTTTACGTCGGGGCTGCCGAGGATGGAGCCGGCCGCCACAGGGCCGAGCGCAACGATGACCTTCGGGGCGAGGGCCTTTATCTGCCTCTCAAGAAGGGACTTGCACGCCCCGGCCTCTTCAGCGGAAGGGACCTTGCCGGAGGCGGGCCTGCATTTGACCGCGTGGCAGAGGTAAGCCTCTTCTCTCCCGAAGCCGGCCTTCGTGGACATCCACGCTATTATCTTTTCAAGCTGTGCCCCGTCGCTGCCGGAAAAGGGCCTCCCCTTCTCCTCATCCTCGACGGTCGGGCAGCCTCCGATGAACATGATGACGGGCATCGGGTTCCCGGCGCCCGCGACAGGCCGCGCACCCCCGTGGCGAAGGCCGCAGGCCCTGCACCCGGCTATTTCTTTATCTAACGATTCAAGAGGGTCTTCTATCCCCTGGCCGCCCTCCGGAGATTCTCCCCGCTCGACGGGGACCTCGGTTATCCCGGATGACAGGAGGTATTCGAGCCTGTTGATGAGGTTTTCAACTATCTTCCTGTATTCCGCTCTTCCGTCCACGCACGCCCCTTATAAAGATGGATAAAAACGCCACATAATACGCATCGTCCCGTGTACCCTCTTCTTTTTCGCTTTACAAGGTATTTTTGTTTCTATAGCATATAGTATATATGGTC
>JACRLF010000136.1 GCA_016235365.1 Deltaproteobacteria bacterium
CTTTTCGGCTTCGAGCGCGTTTATCCCATAAAGTATGTTCTTGAACGTATGCTTGTCGAGCCAGACCTCCCCAGTTGCAACGGAGCGTATGCATTTTTTGAGAAGTTCCGGCTCGGTGTTGCTCAGGAGCACCCCGTTGAGCCTCTTTTTAAGTATCGTCGCCACAAGGGTCTCCCTGCCGCTGTTGGTGTCGAGGAGCACGAGGTGTATGTCCTTGCGTCCCTGTTCAAAGACCGGAAGGTAGTTATACAGGGTCAGGATGTCGGTCAGTATGACGTTCGGGGAGAGGTTCTCAAGCTCCTTGACGGTGTATTTAGCGCCTGATTTGAGTACCCCGGCTACCGTTATATCACGCTCGTTCTCCAGAAGCCTTTTGATCCCCTCAGAGAACAGCCGGTTGCTGAGCGCCAGAATGACCTTTATGCTCATCGTTTTTTTGGTATTTTCCGGAATCAACGTTTTTTTGGCAATCATCCCGATATCAGCTGTCTTTTCGGCGTTCTGAAGCCCCTTTGGGTCTCAATATCCCCGGAGGGCACATTAACTATTTTAGCATAGGGAGGATTATTGTCCATCTTTACTTGGAGCAAAACCTTCGCCTTCAGGCGAAGGTTTTCAGTACGCCCCGCAGGGTCGGAATATCCTCCGGCTTTAGCCGGAGGATTTGTCTTAGGGTCTGAGCTACCACCATAGATAGTCGAATTCCATTCGACGAGGCGAGTATGCCCGTCAAGCCATCGGCTTCAGCCGATGGTGAGGGGCTGACTTGCCAAATGGATGCCTACGACCCGCCGCTTCAATAGAGCGCCTCTTAAAGCGCAGGCAGGACAACGGCGGGACAGGTTACCTATGGCGTCACTTGATGGCGGCAAGGGTCTTTTTCGCTTCTTCGGACCCTACGTACTTATCGGATAGTTTAAGAGAAACTTGAAGTTCCTGCCTGGCGAGTTTCATGTCGCCGTTTTTGAAGTACGCCATGCCGAGGTGGTAATGTATCTCCGGCACGTTTGGCGCCTTGGAGGCGCTGTCCTTGAGGAGCGAAATGGCCTTGAGATACACGCCCTTCTTGTAGTATATCCACCCGAGGGTGTCGGATACGCCCGGGTGGTCGGGAAGCTGTTCCTTGGCGGTCTCCGCGAGGGTGACAGCCATGTCGATGTTGCCGCCGTGCTCGGCGTATATCCATGCGAGGTTGTTGGCCGCTGGCGCGAACTTCGGGTTTATCGCGAGGGCGGCCTTGTAGTTCTTTATAGCCTCGTCGTACTTGCCCTGTTTTTCGTATATCATGCCGAGAAGCATATACGGGGGCAGTAGCTTCGGGTTTATCTTTACCGCCTCGTTATACTGCTTTATCGCGTCGTCGATGGCCCCCCCTCTGGCGTAGATGCCTCCGAGGTCTAAGTAGGCGTCGAATAGGTCGTTTTTCAGTTCTATGGCCTTCCTCAAGGACTCCTCCGCCCTTTTTGGGTCCTTCATTACTATATATACCCGGCCGAGGAGGTGGTAGAGCAGGGGGTTATCCGGATATTTTTTAATCTGGGCGTTGACCCTGTCAACGGCCTTCTGGGGCTCTCTGTCCATGATATGGCTCGTCGTGATGAGGCCGAGGGCTTCCACGAGGTCTGGTTTTATGGACAGGGCCTTCTCGAACTGATCGATGGCCGCCCTTTTGTTTTTCTGCATCTGGTAGACAAGGCCGAGTTTTATATACCCTCTGGGGTCGTTCGGCTCTTTCCTGATGACCTTCTCCAGGTATTGTTTGGCCTCCTCTGGCTTGGACTGATATGCCTTGACGTCCGCCATTATGATATTCGCGCCAGGGTGGTCGGGGTATTTGGCCAACACCTTCTGCGCCTCTTCAGCGGCGAGCTTGTATTCCCTGGCGCCGAGGTGTATCGACGCTATCGCGAGCCTGGCGTTTACCAGCCCTGGAGCGAGCTTTAACGCCTCGGCGAGCTCGGATTGCGCGGTATTGATATTGCCGCTCGCCAGGTAGGCGAGACCGAGATACAGGCGGCTCTGCGCGAGGTTGGGCGCTTCTTTTACTGATTTAGCCAGGTCGTCTATTGATTCATTGACCTTGTGTTCAGAGAGACGGAGTCTGCCCCTTAGGTAAAGCCCGTATGGGTCGTTGGCGTGGTTCTTGAGCAGGGAGTCTATCTCGCTTGAGGCCTCTTTATATTTTTTTTCTTCGAGCAGGAGCTCGGCGAGCTTCTGTTGCAGTATCAGGGCGTTTTTGGTCTTATCCATGCCCTTTTTCAATATTTCCTCGGCGTCTTGCGTCCTCCTTGCCGAGAGGTAGAATTCAGCGAGCATGAGGTATCCGCCCGGCTTATCAGGGTTTGCGGCCGTTATGGACAATAACACCTGTTCGGCTTCGGCGGGCCTTTTTGAGGCCAGGTAGAAGTTGGCGAGCGCCGTGAGCGCTTCATTGCTTTTCGGGTTGAGCTCGACGGCCTTTTTAAGCTCGGCCTCGGCCTCGGAGGCGTTGCCCTGCCTGAAATACAGGCTGGCGAGGGCGATCCTCGGCTCGATAGAGTCCTTTTTCAGGGAAATGGCCTTTTGATAACTGCTCATGGCCGATGCCGGGTCGTTGTTTGATATGTATATGCCGGCGGCGGCCATGTAAGGCTTTATGGTGGCTGGATTTGCCTTGAGCACATCCTCTATGGTGGACACAGCCTTGCTGAACTCCTTCTTCCCGGCAAGGGATGCGGCCAGGAGCACCCTGGCGTCCATGTTATCCTTTTCCTTGCCCAGCACGGCCTCGGCCTGTTCCCTGGCCTTGCCGAATTGGCCGGTCATAAGGTAAAGCTCCCCTATCTTTAAATGCGCGTCGAGTATGGCCGGGTCGAGCGTTACGGCGATATTGAGCTCCTGAAACGCGTTCTGCAGTCCGGTAGAGCCTCCGAGATTAAGGTATGCGAGTCCGAGATTATAATGCGCCTTTGCGTTTTTATTGTTTATCTGTATGGCGTTCTTGAACTCGATGGACGCTTCCCTGTATTTTGATTCATCGAGATACGCCATGCCCTTCTGCATATGCCTGGCGGCCTTCTTCTCCGGGCTAACGGTGCATGAGACCAGGGAGATGAGGACAAGGGCTGTTATAAAAGGTGTTATCAAGTAATACTTTTTTGAACTATTCACGATTTTTGGGTTTCCTTGTTTTTTTCGTCCCGCTCCTCTTTGAATCGCAGGGCGGTACGGGCTATTCCGGTTTGGAGCGGAGATTGATCTCGATGTTTTGAATATGCATAGCGAGCACGAGGCCCGCAACTTGGGCTCAGGAGAGATTGAACGGGATGGCCGCCGCGAAAACGACCGCCATATCAGCGGGGAGGTGGCGGCAAATGAACCCTCCATAACGGAACGTTAAAAAATGAACCATACACTAAAAAAACCCTCCACGGGCTTTAAAGAACCCAAGGTTTTCAGAACGCTGAAACATCCACGTCCCTGAAAAGCCCCGGGGTTTCAGAACGGTAAAAAACAACGCCCGCAATCGGAATTCTCCGTCTTTTATGTGGGAGAAAACCGATTATATCCGATGGGTCGATACAAGTCAACGGAATACGGGGTCCTCATAATGCGTAGCCCGGCTATTCCCCGTCCTTTCAACTCCCAGTGCCGTAATTCGCCGCAAGGTAGTCTTCTATCGCCTTCATCTCGGCTTCATTTACCGGGCAGCCGAAGGTCTTTACCATCTTTTTCACCGTGGCGGACCATTTGGCCCTTGGCAATTTAGGCTGCATGTTTATATAGTCGGTGCTGTGGCATATATTGCAGTTGCCCTCCACATATTCCTTGCCGGCCCCGTCCTTGAGCGGGGTTTTGATATCGGGCAACGTAATCGATTTGGTGGTCCCTGTCACGACCGTGTCTTTCGCGTCCTTGTCCTGCGCGTGGACGGAACCGGCGGCAAAAATCAATATCAAGAAAAAGAGAAGTTTTTTCATATGGTCTCCTATATTACGTTCACCTCTATTTTTTCTATCTTATTCCAGAGATACCCGGATGGGTTCCAGAGGCTATCGAAGGGCTGTGACTCTCCGATGCTGTTCGTCGCCTTTGCCATGACCGTATATTTGCCGGGCTTCTCCGGCCTCCATGAGTGGAACCACTGCACCCAGGAGTACTTGCCGAGGTCGCGGCCGAGCCTGGCCGTATTCCACGTCTTGCCGCCGTCGACCGAGACGACGACGTCCTTGATGCCGTAGCCGCCCGAGAACGCGACTCCCATGACCTCCACGGGATTTTTCGCCTTCAGGCCTGACCCCTGGGTGGGCGTCACTATGACGGACCTCGTGGTCATGCGGTTGATAGGCACGGTCTTTTTCGGGGCCGTCCCCGGCTCAACGCATCCGCACGCGTTATCGGGTATCCTGTACGCGGGTTTCATCCAGAACTCCTCGAAGGTCTGAGTTAATACCTTTATATCGGTCAACGCCTTCATCCAATAGGTGGCGTACCAGCCCGGCACGATGAGCCTTGCCGGGAATCCATTGAGCATGGTGAGCGGCGCCCCGTTCATCTCATAGGCTACGATTATATCGTCCTCCACCGCCTTGTCCACGGGAAGGCTCTTTACGAAGTCCGCCAGCGTCGGAAGGGGCGCCGAATCGAGTCCGTTGAAGGCGACGTCCACCGACCCCGCCTTGATGCCAGCGGCGTTGAGGATGTCCTTGAGGCGTGCCCCGGTCCATGTGACGTTGCCCATGGCGCCGTTCTCCCACTGCCCTCCGGGGATACTGGGTTCAAAAAAGCTTCTGCCGTTGCCGGAGCACTGGATGACCGCCGTGTAGCTGACCTTATCAAGCTTCTTCAGGTCATCCATCGACATGTGGAGTTCCCTGTCCGTGTTCCCCCCGATATTGAGCCTCCACTGGCTCAGGTCCACTGACGTGGGGATGTTCGCAAGATGCCACCTTACGAAGAGGGCCTCGTTGGGCGTTAGCAATTCCTTGAAATAATGTAGCGGCGTCTCAAGCTGCGGCGGTCTGGACGTGAGCAATATCAGGTCCGTCTTTTCAGGGAATCTTACAAGCTTCTTTTCGTCCGCGAAGATGTTCGCCGGCCAACTCCCAATAGCCGCCGTCGCGGTAAAAACACCAACGGTCTTCAGGAAAAACCTTCTTGTAAGCCATTTGTCCATAAGATGCCCCCTTTCTTGCCGCGAATATAGCATTTCACAAAATCTTTTACCAGCTTAAAATTTGAACATGCATAGCGAGCGCCCAGCCCGCAGCTTGGCTAGCGGGGTCAAGCGAGCGAATCGGATATGGATACTTCCTTACATGTCGAAGATTCCCGCGGAAAAGCCGCGGGGAGCTTCAATTCAGCGGGTTGCGTAAAAAGCCTTTTTCAGCCGCTCTCCGGCAGGCGTCCATCCTGAAAAACAATCCGTTACAACGAGGCCGCATTTGCCGGCGCATAAGCAAAAAAAGGTTGTGTAATGCGTACGCTCTGGTATAATCGTATCGATTTTCTCGCAACCCTTGAGGAAATGGCTCGCGCTCCGAAAGGACCCCGCCTCCCGTAACGGCGCGGGGCGTCTACTTAAATTATGGCTGAGGCCGACCTTACGATAAGGCAGAGGATAGCCGCGGCCCTCAAGGGAGGCATGCTCACCTCAAAGGACATCTCCAAGGCCGTCGGCATCAGGGAAAAGGAAGCGATAGACCACCTCGACCACGTGGCCATAACGGTCAACCGCGCCGGGGGCGGGGAGAGGTTCGTGGTGAAGCCCTCGGAGTGCCGTTCCTGCGGCTTCGTGTTCAAGAAGAGGGAGAGGCTCAAGACCCCGTGCAGGTGCCCGGTCTGCAGGTCAGAGGAGATAACGGAGATGAGGTTCGGGATAGTGGAAAGATAAGGGTTTAAAATACCGGTTTTCAGAGGTGTGGATGAATAAATGCGCTCTGTTGTTTCTCTCTTTTTTACTCTATGCCGGCTCGGCCCTTGCGGAACCCGGCATCGACTTTACGCTCGGCGCCGGGACGAGGGTGGATAACCTCGACTGGAACATAGCCGGGGACTCAACCGGGGCCAGCCCCAACGTCCTCTCCGAACTAAGGTGGCAAAACCTTGAGAGCTTTCAGGTGAAGGCGAAAGCCGACGCGAAGCTCCACCTCGTCTATATGCGCGCAACCGTGGACTACGGCTGGATCCATAGCGGCGTAAACCAGGATTCCGATTACATCGGGAACAACCGCACCATCGAGGTCTCAAGGTCCAATAACGGCGCGGACAGAGGCAACGTCTGGGACGTGACGGCAGGGGCCGGTATAAGGAAACACTACGCCGCCGGAAGCGGCGGGTTCGACATAATACCGATGCTCGGGGCTTCGTACAGCAGGCAGAACCTGAGGATGACGGACGGGTTTCAGACCATACCGCCTACCGGCTCCTTCTCCGGGCTCAACAGCACATACAACGCCAGGTGGTTCGGCCCCTGGGCCGGGATGGATTTCATGGGCGCGTTTGACGCATGGACCTTTACCGGCTCGTTCGAATACCACTTCCTGACCGATTACAAGGCCGACGCGGACTGGAACCTGAGGGACGACTTCCAGCACCCGGTAAGCTTCGATCACACCGCCGGTGGCAGCGGCGTGGTCGTGTCCCTGGGCGCGGACTATGCCATGAGCAGGAGGTGGTCGGTGAACGCCGCCTTCGACCTCCAGAGCTATCAGGCCAGACGCGGGACGGACAGGACGTTTTTCTCCGACGGCACCACCGCGGATACGCGTTTGAACGAGGTCAACTGGAACTCCTATGCGTTAACGGTCGGGATGAAGTACGGTTTCTAACAGGCTGCTGAAAAAGCCCATCTGCTTCGTTGTCTTCGTCGCTCGTCACTGCGGCGTACGGAAAAAGTACGCCTCATTCCTCGCTCCTTGACGCCTCCGGGGCACCCACGCCAGGTGGCGTGGGTCGGGAGCTTTTTGAGCAGCCTTAAAGAATTCAGAGTTTTTTAGCAATCTGCCAATCAATAATTATGCGCGGCTTGTTGCCGGGTGGTCCATAAAATAAAAAAACTTGACACCGCGTCAGACTTATATTATAAAATTCAATACAACATAATATTTGGATTGTTCTTATCCAGAGTGGCAGAGGGACTGGCCCGTTGAAGCCACAGCAACCGGTCGCAGCCGATAGGCGGCGATGTCAGGTGCTAACTCCAGCAAGGCGATGTAAAGGCCTTGTGAAGATAAGAAAAGGTTCGTTGGCCTCTTCTTAGATTCAAGAAAAGAAGGGGTTTTTTTATGGGCGGGCTCGGCTGTGTTACATTTCAGGTACGGACGCCGCCGCGCAGGCGGCGGTAAGCGGCGTTATCGAGCGCAGAGTACAAACGCGGCTGGCGGCCGTTATAAAGGCTTCGGCCTGTTGCCGGAAAGAGAGGAGGAGTATGAGTCATCTGAAGGGTTTGAAGTGCAGGGAGTGCGGCAAGGAGTACCCGAAAGAAGCGCTCCACGTCTGCGAATTGTGTTTCGGCCCTCTTGAAGTCAGCTATGAGTACGACAGGATAAGGGAGACGCTCACAAGGGAGGCTATCGAGAAGAGGGCCCCGAACATGTGGAGGTACAGGGAACTGCTGCCTCTGGAGGGCGACCCCTCGGTCGGCGCTCAGGTCGGTTTCACCCCGTTGCTGAGGGCCGGGAACCTGGGCCGCGCCCTCGGCGTCGACGAGATATACATAAAAAACGACGCCGTGAACTTCCCGACGCTCTCTTTCAAGGACAGGGTCGTATCCGTCGCCATATCGAGGGCGAGGGAGATGGGCTTTGACATCGTGGCGTGCGCCTCCACCGGGAACCTCGCCAACTCCGTGGCGGCCAACGCCGCCGCCTGCGGCATGGAGAGCTTCGTCTTCATCCCGTTCGACCTCGAGCAGACGAAGATACTCGGCACCCTCGTATACGGAGGGTGCGTCGTCGGCATAAAGGGGACCTATGACGAGGTGAACAGGCTCTGCAGCGAGATAGCCGGCAAGTACGGATGGGCCTTCGTCAACATAAACATACGCCCATACTACGCCGAGGGGTCGAAGACCTACGGCTACGAGATAGCCGAGCAGCTCGGCTGGAGGTTCCCCAGGCACATCGTAGTTCCGATGGCAGGGGGTTCGCTCATAACCAAGATATCCAAGGCGTTCAAGGAATTGCAGATGCTCGGGCTGGTGAAGGACGCCGGGGCCAGGGTCTACGGCGCCCAGGCCGCGGGGTGCTCCCCGATAGTCAACGCCGTGAAGGAAGGCGCCGAGCTTATAAGGCCGGTGAGGCCCAATACCATAGCCAAGTCCCTTGCCATAGGCAACCCGGCTGACGGGTATTATGCCGCGAAGGCGATAAGGGAGAGCGGCGGGTGGGCCGAGAATGTGACCGACGAAGAGATAATAGACGCCATGAAGCTCCTGGCCGAGACCGAAGGCGTTTTCGCGGAGACGGCCGGCGGGGTGACCCTCGGCGTCACGAAAAAGCTGATCGAGCAGGGCAGGATACCGAGGAACGAATCCATAGTGATATCGGTGACGGGCAACGGGCTCAAGACCCAGGAAGCGCTCGCCGGCAAGATTAACCAGCCGGCGGTGATAAACGCGAGGCTATCGGACTTCGACGACCTGATAAAGGCCAACGGAAAGGCCTACGCGACGCGCTGAAGCGCGCCCGCCGGACAGGGCCGGCACAGCCGTCCTTTCACGGGTTCTATTTTCCGCTTAATTTCCGGTAAAATTTCTGATATCATTAAGAATCTCCCCGCGGCCGTGAAAGGAGTCCGCCAGGGACGCGCGGGAATATCCAGATGAGTGAGGAGCAATACGCCGGTATGACAGACCATTTTATCGAAGACAAGACCACCAAGGTGACGGTGAGCCTGGAGGGCAAGGCCGAGAAGGTTTCACGGTCAGGCTGCGTTGCCCCGGCGGAAGGCTCTCCACCGAGAAGCTCGTCGAGATAGCGAGGATAGCCGACAAGTACAGCAAGAAGGGCGTGGTTCACTTCAGCTTCAGGCAGTCCCTCGAGATACTCTATGTCGATTACAAGGAGTTCAACACACTTGTGGCCGAGCTCGAGAAGATAGGCCAGAAGGTCGCCTCCTGCGGCCCCAGGGTGAGGGTCCCCACCGCCTGCGGCGGGTGCGAGTACAACCCCAACGGCCTTGTGGACACGCAGAAGATGGCCCAGATGGTCGACCAAAGGTTCTTCGGGACCCAGACCCCGCACAAGTTCAAGACATCTTTTTCCGGCTGCCCGATAGACTGCGCCAGGACAAAGGAGATGGACTTCGGGTTCCAGGGGGTCGTGGACCCTGTTTGGGAGGAGCCGCTCTGCACCGGGTGCACCATATGCTCGGAGGCCTGCAAGGAGGACGCCATAGCGTCCGACCCGGACACCGGAAAGCCGATATTCGACCCCATGAAGTGCATCTACTGCGGGGACTGCATAAGGGCGTGCCCAACAGAAGCCTGGCAGCCGAAGCGCTACGGCCACATCGTGAGGATCGGCGGCAAGCACGGGCGCCATCCGATGGAGGCGATAGAGGTCTGCAGGTTCCTGCCCGACGAGAAGGTCGCCGAAGCGATAGAGAAGACCGTGGAGTGGTACAACGCCAACGGCAAAAGGGGCGAGAGGATAGGCAACACCCTGAAGAGGGTCGGCCTTGAGAAGTACCTCGCGTTCATGGAGCCGGTGTTTAAAGGCGCCGAGGCCGCGGAACCGGCAAGGCAGCCTGTTAAATGAAAAGGGGATTAAGATGGCCGACATAAAGTCAGACGCGGTTTTGGACCTGAGGGGGGTGCTCTGCCCCATAAACTTCGTAAAGACAAAGCTGAAGCTCGAGGCCATGGACTCCGGCCAGGTGCTCGAGATAGTGCTCGACAGCGGAGACCCCATCCAGAACGTCCCGAAGAGCATAAAGGAAGAGGGGCACAGGATAGTGGAGGTAAAGAAGGAAGAGGGGCACTTCAGGCTAAAGGTGCAGAAGGGCTGAGGGTTTCGGCGTATTGCCGCATATTGAGCGGATTGCGGAAGGTGTCCCTGCGGTTATTTCGAGGAGCGGCTTCACGCTACGAAAATCTCCATAAATGGGGCTTTTTCAGCGGCCTGCTAATCGAATAATAAAAAAGACCAATTACCCGGAGGTTTGAGAAATGGCGATAAAGATCAGGATACCGACCCCGCTGAGAAAGCTTACGAACGGGGCCGATGAGGTCATGGCCGAGGGCGGGAACATAACGGAGGTTATCGAAGACCTCGAGAAGAACTACCCCGGCCTCAAGGAGCGCATATGCGAATCCGACGGCAAGCTCCGCCGCTTCGTGAACATATACCTCAACGACGAGGATATAAGGTTCAAGAAGAACATGGAGACGGAACTCAAGGACAGCGACGAGGTTTCCATAATCCCGGCCATTGCCGGCGGTCTGTAACGGAGACCCCCGCGACTCAGGCTTGACCCATGGGCGTGCGGTCTGGATCAGTCCATCATAAACCATAAATCAAAGAGGCAGTCATTGAAAAAAAGGGTATATCTGACGTATCCGAAGGAACAGGTAAAGGAGCCGCTTCTCTACCAGGTCGGCCAGCTCTTCAAGGTCGTTACCAACATACGGCAGGCAAGCGTCTCCGATAAGATAGGACTTGTGGCCCTCGAACTCGACGGCGAGGAGGCCGAGATAGAGAAGGCCCTCCAGTACTTCGTGGAAAAGGGCGTCAAGGTCGAGCCGATAGAGCTCGATATCATAGAGTAGCCCTTCCGCAGGCGCTCCTCGGCGTCATGACGGTCGGCCTTGGCGGGGCGGCCGTGAGTATGCCCGCGACCGACCGGGGCGGACCGATAAAGATATTCGACACTCTTTGTATGAAACCCCGCCATTTAACAAGCATAGCGAGCGAATTCCCCGCAGCTTGGATAGCAGGGTAAGCGAGCGAATCTCAATAGACAAGTACCCTGCTTGAAAATTCCCTGTAGCTTGCTACAGGGAATTTTAATGTTTCCTCCGGGTATAATTCCTCGAAGCTTGCTTCGCAAGCTATGAACGTAAATCTCTTCGGATACCCCGGAGCTTGCTCCGGGGTGGTTCATTGACGGGGTTTTTTTGGCCGGATGTGGATATTACGGCTGAAAAAAGGCGGAAAAGCAGCGGCAATAGGGCTCAAAATATCTTGACAAGCCAACTCAGGTATTATAAACTTGAGAAGCAAACTCAGGTATTATGCCGCTCTATAGCATGTCCGCGTTGAAGCTCCCCGCAGCTTGGGCTTAGGGGAATGCGCTCGCTATGTATGTTCATCTGGAGCGGCTGCCGGCAACGAAACTCCGTCTGGAGGTAGAAAATGTCTTCTGTACCGGCCAGGTGCATCAGCATGGGTATAAAGGGCTCGGCGCTCGACCTTGTAGGCAATACCCCGCTGGTCAGGATAAATAACATTACAAAAGGCCTCCTTGAAGGGGTCGAGGTCTACGCCAAGCTCGAGAGCTATAACCCCGGGGGTTCCGTAAAGGACCGCGCGGCCCTCAGGATGATAGAGGACGCCGAAAAGAGCGGCAGGCTCACCAGGGACAAGATAATACTCGATTCGACGTCCGGCAATACAGGCATAGCCTATGCCTGGATAGGGGCGGTCAAGGGCTATAGGGTCGAGTTGGTGGTGCCGGCCAACGTGAGCGAGGAGCGCAAGAAGATACTCCATGCCTTCGGCGCGAAGGTGGTCTATTCGAACCCGCTCGAGGGCTCGGACGGCGCCATACGCCAGGCCTGGAAGATATACGTGGACAACCCGGAGAAGTACTGCAAGCTCGACCAGTACAACAACCCCTCCAACCCCCTTGCCCACTACGACGGCACGGGCGTGGAGATAATAGAGCAGACCGAGGGGAGGATCACCCACTTCGTGGCGAGCATCGGGACCGGGGGGACGATAATGGGGGCCGGCAGGAGGCTCAAGGAGTACAGGGAGGAGATACGGGTCGTGGCCGTCGAGCCTGCGAGCGCCCTGCATGGGCTCGAGGGGCTCAAGCACATGGCCTCTTCGATAGTCCCGGGCATATACCACGAGGAAGAGATAGACGACAAGGTGCCGGCGCCTACCGAGGAGTCCTACGACATGGCGAAGAGGCTTGCCAGGGAGGAGGGTCTTCTGGTGGGCCAGTCCTCCGGGGCCGCCATGTGGGGGGCCATGGAGGTAGCCAGGAGACTTAAAAAAGGCGTAGTCGTCGTGATATTCCCGGACGGAGGGGACAAATACCTCTCCACCCGTCTCTGGGAGACGCAGTGAGCGTATCTTGACGCCGCAGGGCATTACATCTTAAGGAAGCTCTGATTAATCCCTCAGTCCGTCATTGCGAGCGAAGCGAAGCAATCTCATCTTTTGATAAATCGACGACCTGGAGATTGCTTCGTCGCTATAGCTCCTCGCAATGACATCGGAAAAAGAATTAATCAGAGGCTCCTTAAAAAATAATAAACGGAGCCATCGAAAATGTCTTTTTTAGGAATATTCAAAAGCTCGATAATTATGCCGAGGGGCGTATATGAAGAGATAATCAACCACGCCAGGGAATCATATCCCGAGGAGTGCTGCGGGGTGCTCATCGGTGCGACATACAAGGACAAGCGCGTCTTTGAGGTGCAGAGGGCGAAAAACACCAATACCGAGCGCGCCAGGGACAGGTATATTATCGATCCCAGGGAACTGAACTTCATCGACAAGGTCGCAAGGACCCAGGGCCTCGACGTCATCGGTTTTTACCATTCGCACCCCGACCACCCGGACAAACCCTCGCAGACCGACAGGGAATTGGGCCAGCCCGGGTACTCATACATCATAGCCTCGGTCAAGAAGGGAAAGGACGTCTCTCTCAGGAGCTGGATATTCGAGGAGGCGGACGAGCCCTTCAAAGAGGAGAAGATAAAGGTAGGGAATTATTGATAGCTCACGAGATACTGGCCACGGGAGATCCGTAAAGCCGGTTTTTCATGACGCGGGTGAGAAGCCATGGAAGCCCCTTTTCAGGGGCGTATTTTTATACGACAAAAATTTTCCATCGGAAGGAGTTTATCGGGACATGGACTTCACGGAAGAGCAGATAGAGAGGTACTCAAGGCATATCATATTGCCGGAGATAGGGGGCAGGGGGCAGGCAAAGCTCCTTAAGAGCAAGGTCTTTGTCCTCGGGGCAGGCGGTCTCGGCTCTCCGGCCCTGCTCTACCTGGCGGCCGCGGGGGTCGGCACGATAGGCGTCGCCGACGGCGATTGCGTGGACTTGAGCAACCTCCAGAGGCAGATAATACACGACACCAACAGGGTCGGCAGGCCCAAGGTGCTCTCGGCCAAGGAGTCGATGCTCAATATCAACCCGGACATAAACGTCGAGGCCTTCCACGGGAGGCTTACGGTGGACAACATCAGGGATATCATACGGAACTACGACGTGGTCCTCGACGGGAGCGACAACTTCCCCACGAGGTTCCTCATGAACGACGCCGCGTTCTTCGAGGGCAAGCCCCTTGTCTCGGGCTCCATGTTCAGGTTCGACGGCCAGGTCTCGGTATTCAACCCGAAGGGGGGCTACCCCTGCTACAGATGCCTCTACCCGGAGCCGCCCCCAAAGGGGCTCGTGCCGAGCTGCCAGGAGGCGGGTGTTCTCGGCGCTCTGGCCGGGGTGATAGGGGTACTGCAGGCCGTTGAGGCGGTAAAGCAGGTGCTCGGCATAGGCGAGAGCCTCGCCGGACACCTTATGATATTCGACGCCCTCAAGATGACCTTCAGGAAGGTCAGGGTCATGAAAGACCC
>JACRLF010000014.1 GCA_016235365.1 Deltaproteobacteria bacterium
TAAGGCGACGAACAAGACCGATGGGAGTATTCAGCGACAAAATCAGCATCGAAAGGATACTCTTCGCGGTATTTACCTGCGAAAACAAGAAACAAGGAACCGCTACCCCTTTCTCACTGACACAAAATACTTGACGTTACCACCGTGCCCCTCAAGTTTTGGCCTGCGCGCTTGACTTATGTGAAAAAACTTATTATCATCCATCCGTATGGTGGATATTAGAAAAGCCGTCTTCCCGGCCGCGGGTTTTGGCACAAGGTTCCTGCCAGCCACGAAAGCGATCCCGAAGGAAATGCTACCCCTCGTCGACAAGCCCCTCATCCAGTACGTCGTGGAAGAGGCCAAGTCGTCGGGACTTCAGGAGATCATCATCGTGACGGGTATGGGCAAGACAGCGATAGAGGACCACTTCGACACGTCCTTCGAGCTCGAAAAGCTCCTCCAGGAACGCGGCAAATACGAGCTCCTCAAGATGATCGAGGAGGTCTCCGGCATGGTCCACTTCGCCTACACGAGGCAGAAAAAACCCCTGGGCCTCGGCCACGCCATAAGCATAACCAGAAACCTCATCAACAACGAGCCGTTCTCAGTATTCCTCGGCGACGACATAATAGACTCCAGGGTCCCGGCCATGAAGCAGATGATCGGGGTCTACAAAAAATACTCCACCAGCGTCCTTGCCGTGCAGAAGGTGCCGAGAAGCGACGCCCGCCTCTACGGCATCATAAAGGGCAAAAAGGTGGCCCCCAACGTCTACAGGGTGCTGGACCTCGTAGAGAAGCCTAAAGGGACGCCCCCTTCGAACCTCGCCATAATAGGCAGGTACATACTCACCCCCGGCATATTCAACGCGCTTGAAGTGACGAGGCCGGGCGCCGGCGGAGAGATACAGCTCACCGACGCGCTGAAGATACTGATACAGACCGAAGAGATATACGCCTGCGAGTTCGAGGGCGCCCGCTACGACGCGGGCGATAAGCTCGGCTTCCTCAAGGCCAACGTCTCCCTGGCGCTGAAGAGGCCGGACATAAGGGCCGACTTCGTCAAGTTCCTCAAGGGCCTCAAGCTATAATCACGGCTTTTCTCCTTATCGATGCGCGTAGGCCTTACACCTTCTTACCACTCATGGGGATAATGAGCGCGTTATGGCCAAGATATCAAAAAAACCGCCGCAGGCACCAGTCAAAGCCGAGATAAACTCCCTAAGCCAGTTCGTGATAGAGGCCCTTGAGGACCAGGGCGCCATACAGCACGAGCCCATAACACACATCCCGAACGTGGACATGTTCTCCACCACGTCCGAGGTCGTGATAGAGGTGGAGCTTCCCGGCGTAAGAAAAGAGGATATCGACGTATCCCAGGTCAAAAACTCCATCACCATAAAGGCGTTCAAGGTGGAATGCTACGAGGACGAGAAGATAAACTACGTATGCATGGAGCGGGTCTTCGGCAGGTTCTTCAGAACCATCGAGATACCGTGCCCGGTGGATACCGTCAGGGTCAAGGCGGTATTTAAGGACGGCATACTTACGCTGAACATACCGAGGATCGCGGACAAAAGGTGTGCCACCAAGCGCATCGCCATCGAAAGCTGACGGCGCACCGCCGCGGGGGCGCAGGGGCCAACGGGGCGACGAACTCTGAAAAAATTCAAATAGAGAGGTCCATACTAAATGGCCGACGAAAAAAAAGAAGAAGAACAGCTTGTAATCCCCGATACGCTGCCCCTTATGCCTGTAAGGGACGTGGTGATATTCCCGTTCATGATAGTGCCGCTCTTTGTCGGCAGGGAGCGCTCCATCAACGGGGTCGACGCCGCGCTCACGAAAGACAGGCTCATCATGGCGGCCACCCAGAGGGACGTCACCAAGGAAGACCCCGACCCCGAAGACCTCTACGACTCGGGCACCGTATGCATGATAATGCGGATGATGAAGCTTCCCGACGGCAGGGTGAAGATACTTGTGCAGGGGTTGACCCGCGCCCATATAGACAGCTACGTCCAGATAAAGCCCTCCTACCAGGTAAACATAACCAAGGTCAAGGAGCCCGCCGTAAAGGAGCTGTCCCTTGAGATCGAGGCGCTGATGCGCAACGTCAGGGAACAGCTCGAGAAACTCGCCTCCATCGGCAAGGTCGTCTTCCAGGAAGTGATGATGGTCATCGACAATATCGTGGACCCTGGAAGGATGGCCGACCTCGTGGCCGCCAACCTCGGGCTCAAGATAGAAGAGGCCCAGTCCGTGCTCGACACCTTAGACCCGGTAAAGAGGCTGGAAAAGGTCAACGACTACCTCGTAAAAGAGCTCCAGGTCGCGCAGATGCAGATGAAGATACAGACCCAGGCCAAGGAGGAGATGGACAAGAGCCAGAGGGAGTACTTCCTCAGGGAGCAGATGAGGGCCATCAAGAGCGAGCTCGGCGACATGGAAGAGGCCACCGAGGAGATGGAGGAGTTCAGGGAGAAGATAGCCAAGTCGAAGATGCCCTCGGAGGTCGAAAAAGAGGCCTTCAAGCAGTGCGACAGGCTCGAGATGATGCATCCGGACGCGGCCGAGGCCGCCATCATCAGGACCTTCCTTGAGTGGCGGGTGGACCTGCCCTGGGCCAAGCAGACCAAGGACACGCTCGACCTCGATAAGGCCAAGAAGATCCTCGATGAGGACCACTACGACCTCGAAAAGGTAAAGGAGCGTATACTCGAGTACCTCGCGGTAAGGAAGCTCCAGAAAAAGACAAAGGGCCCGATACTCTGCTTCGTCGGCCCTCCGGGCGTGGGCAAGACCTCGCTCGGGCGCTCCATAGCCAAGGCCATGGGCAGGAAATTCGTGAGGATCTCGCTCGGAGGCATAAAGGACGAGGCCGAGATACGGGGCCACAGGAGGACGTACGTCGGCGCCCTCCCTGGACGCATCATACAGGGGATCAAACAGGCCGGGACCAGCAACCCGGTCTTCATGATGGACGAAATAGACAAGATAGGCATGGACTTCAGGGGGGACCCGTCGTCCGCGCTGCTCGAGGTCCTCGACCCCGAGCAGAACAACGCCTTCAGCGACCACTACCTGAACGTGCCTTTCGACCTGTCCAAGGTCATGTTCATAACCACGGCGAACATGGCGGACCCGATACCGGATGCGCTCCTTGACAGGATGGAGCTTTTAAATATCCCCGGGTATACCGAGGAGGAGAAGACCGAGATAACCAAGAAGTTCATCATACCCCGCCAGATAAAGGAGCACGGCCTGACGGCGAAACTCTTCTCCATAGAGGATGAGGCGGCGCGCAAGGTCATCGCGGAGTACACGAGAGAGGCCGGTCTGAGGAACCTTGAAAGGGAGATAGCCTCGCTCTGCAGGAAGGTGGCGCGCAAGGTGGCCTCCGGCAAAAAGGAGAAAACGTCCATCACGGCGGCAAACCTGCACGAATACCTCGGAATACCCAAGTACCTGCCAGAGGCCGAGCAGGAGTCCGACGAGATAGGCGTCGCCACCGGGCTTGCGTGGACCCCGGTCGGCGGGGAGATACTCTACATAGAGGCCACGATAATGCAGGGCAAGGGCCAGCTCACGCTCACGGGGCACCTCGGCGACGTGATGAAGGAGAGCGCGCACGCGGCGTTGAGTTACGCGAGGTCGAGGGCGAAGATGTTCAACCTTTCGCCGGATTTCTACAAGAACCTCGACATACATATACACGTGCCTTCCGGCGCCATCCCCAAGGACGGCCCCTCCGCGGGCGTCACCATGGCCGCCTCCCTGATATCGGCCCTCACAAAAAACCCGGTGAACAAGGACGTGGCCATGACCGGCGAGATAACGCTCAGGGGCCGGGTTCTGCCGGTGGGCGGCATAAAGGAGAAATGCCTGGCGGCCCTCAGGGCAAAGATAAAGACGATAATCATCCCGGAGAGGAACCTGAAGGACCTCGAGGAGATCCCCAAGGAGATGCGCAAGAAGGTCCGCTTCGTCATGGTCAAGCATATGGACGACGTCCTCGACGTTATCTTCAAGAAGAAGGCAAAGGGACAGGCCAAACCGAAAAAACTCAAACAGGAACGGCGCAAGACCCACGTGCGTCCGTAGAACGCCTGTGGGCCGGCCGCCCCTTGAAGACGGTTTTTCCCGCTCCATCCATCGATACCCCGCGGCCCCGCCGCGGGGTAGTTCGTTTTTTCAGCAGGTTGGGGAATGAGACCCCGGAGGAAATGAAGCTCCTCGCGGCAAGCCGCGAGGTATCCAAAAACCCGAACAAAAAATTTCGGAGCAAGCTCCGGGGTATCCGAAGAGATTTACGTTGAAGCTCCCCGCGGCGAGCCGCGTGGAATCTTCGACATATAAGGAAGTATCTATTTCTATTCGCTCGCTTGACCCCGCAGCTTGGGCTTAGGAGAATGCGCTCGCTATGCATGTTCATAGCTTGCGAAGCAAGCTTCGAGGAATTATACCCGGAGGAAACATTAAAACTCAAAATGCGCGGTAACGACATGGGCCGAAAGACTCTTCTCAAGGGGATCGGCGAGGAGGCCCTAATAAAAGGGCTGGCCGCGAAGTTCCCGTCCGGACACCCGCGCGTCATAAAAGGCATAGGGGACGATGCGGCCGTCATTGCGGAGGCGGGGGGCAAGGCCCTCCTCACCACGACCGACATCCTCATAGAGGGCACACACTTCAGGCGCGAATACACGGACGCGTACCTCCTGGGCAGAAAGGCCCTGTCCATCTCACTCTCGGACATAGCCGCGATGGGCGGCATCCCGCTCTTCTTCCTGACATCCATAGCCCTTCCGCCGGATACGGAGAAGGGGTTCCTCGACGGCCTGTACAGGGGCCTCTCCGACGTGGCCTTCGATTTCGGCGCGCTCCTTATAGGCGGCAATACCGCAAGGTCCGGCAAGGTCATGGTGGCGACCACCGTGCTCGGAGAGGCCTCCGCGGAAGAGGTCGTCTACAGGGGCGGGGCGCGGGAGGGGGATGACATCTACGTCACCGGGGCAACCGGCGTATCCGCCCTGGGCCTCAAGATATTGAAGGGACGCGGCCTTGGCGTCCTCAGGAAAAAGACGCGCGCCGGAAGGGCGGCCCTGAAGCACCTCGACCCAACCCCGAGGGTGGAGGCCGGAAGGGCGCTTGCAACCGGCAGGCTCGCCACTGCGATGATGGATATAAGCGACGGGCTGGCCCTGGACCTCAAACGGATGTGCGAGGAGAGCGGGACCGGGGCCGTCATAAAGGTCGACAGGCTCCCGGTGGCGGACGAGCTGAGGGGGGGGCAGGCCACACACGGCGAGATCCTGGACCTGATAGTATCCGGCGGCGAGGACTATGAACTCCTTTTCACGGCGCGCGGGAGGGACTCCGGCAGGATAGCCTCTCTCTCACGCAGGCTGTCGCTCCCGATGACGGCCATAGGGAAGGTAACGGAAAAAAGCGGGGGCATAAGGTTTGTCCATGACGACGGGACGGAGCTTGAGATAAGGAGGCCCGGCTTCGAGCACTTTTAATCGGGTGCTCGGCTTTGACCCGCCCTTTTAACAAGCATAGCGAGCGGATTCCCCGCAGCTTGGCTTAGGGGAGGAGCGAGCGAATTACAAACGATAAATTCCTTACTTGAAAATTCTCCTAAGCCCAAGCTGAGGAGAATTTTAAGGGCGGGTCAAAGCCGAGCCATATAATTCCCTGTAGCTTACGCAGGGAATTTTAACGTTTTCTTCCAAACCACGTTGAGCCCCCGTCAGCAAAAGCCGCGGGGGGGCCGCCGGCCATGTTTGTTGACTTTGTATTTAAAAGGACTTTATAATATCCGCCACAAGGCGCGAAAAGAAAGGGGCCGCAGTGAATATGAGGGTCCAGATAGGCTATAAATTCATACTCGGCTTCATCGCGGTAGTGGCCGCGGCCGCGTTTGTCCCGGGCCTCATAGAGAAGACGGAGGTGGCCGAATGGCTCCAGAAACCGCTTAGCTTCCTGGCCGCCATACTCCTGGGCCTGATACTCGGCTCCATCTTCACGCGGAGCCTTACCAGGCACTTCAGCCTCCTCACCTCCACGACCATAAGGATAAGCCAGGGCGAACTGAGAGAGGCCGGGGAGCTGAACGTCTTAAGCCGCAAGTTATTCAAGGACGAGACCACCGACCTCGAAGAGGCCATCTCCATGATGTCCAGGAGCCTGCGGGCCCTCGTCGAGCACTTAAGGGATACGGTGGCGAAGCTGACCGAGGCGCAGACCGCCTTCGGCGAAGTGGTGGCCAAAGGCCAGGAGACCTCCAGGGAGGTCATCGAGGGGGCATCCAGAATCTTCGACGGCGCTGTTGCGCAGGCCAACCACATAGAGGTAGCCTCTTCCACGGTAAAGGCCATGGCCGAGATATCCGACGACGTGGCCAACAAGGTGACGGACAGCTCCGCCTCGACGCAGAAGGTGAACTCCATGGTTCAGCGCGGCACGTCCACGGCCACCAGCGCAATGGAGAAGATGGAGACCATCTTCAAGGGGATTGAGAACACCGAGGCGGCCGCGGTAAGGCTCAAGGAAAAACTCAACGACATACCCAAGATACTCGACGTCATCACGCATATCTCCCGCCAGACCGACCTGCTCGCGCTCAACGCCACCATAGAGGCCTCGAAGGCCGGGGAGCACGGCAGGGGTTTCGCGATGGTGGCCGAAGAGGTGAGAAGGTTCGCCGACAACACTAACAGCAGCGTTCAGGACGTCGCCTTCATAGTGCGGGAGCTGAAGTCCGAGGTGGAGCGCGTCGTTACTTCGGCGAGCGACGGGACCTCCAACCTCAAGGGCGGCAGGGAGGACCTGAGGAAGATACGCGAGATACTCGTGGAGATAACGAACTACACCGCGGAGGTGGCCGAGCGGGCGTCATCGGTCATAGGGCTCACCCACAGGCAGAAGGAGAAGGCCGAGAAGACCGTGGAGGTTATAGAGCGGGTCGCCGGGATAGCGCGGGAGAACCTCGGCTCGACCGAGAAGGTGGAGGCCGCGGTAGAGCGCCACGGCGCCGCCATCAGCAACGTGATAGAGGAGTCCAAGAAGCTCTCGGAGCTTTCCAGGGAGCTGCAGGGCGTGTTATCGAGGTTCAATCTTTAGGGTGCTTAAAAAGTCTTTTGAGAGAACCTTTTTGTAAAAAATTTTCACGTTCTGAAACCACCGTGGTTTTAAAGCCGGGGAGCGCTCATTTTTTTAATCGACTTTTTCAGCACCCTGTTGATAAGAACGGCGGGCGCGCCGCGCCGGATGAACACGCATAGCGAGCGCATTCCCCTAAGCCCAAGCTGCGGGGGGCTTCAACCTCTATCAAAGGCGGGTCTTTTCATGAACATGCATAGCGAGCGCCCAACCCGCAGCTTGCTGCGGGGTCAGGCGAGCGAATCGGATATAGATACTTCCTTACATGTCGAAGATTCCCCGCGGCTTGGGCCTAGGGGGAGCTTCAACGGGGATAAGATCGTAATCGAGTGCGATGGCGCAAGGTTCGCGCTTGACGCCAATGCAGTGGCCGGCATATTGGAGGTTGGAAAACTCGCCTACCTGCCGGGCTGCAAAGGGTTCGTCAGCGGCATAATAAGCCTGAGGAACGAACCGGTCACGGTGGTGGACATAAGAGGCGTATTCCAGGGTCTGGCCGCGGAAACTCCGGGGTCCCCGCGCAGGATAATCGTGTTGAAGGAAAAAGGCCGGGTACTCGGCCTGGACGTGGGTTTTGCCGCCGGTGCCTAAAAAAGTGCTGATAGCCGACGATACGGCGTTCTTCAGGGCCGTCATTAAGGAGATACTGGAGAAGGGGGGCTTTGAGGTGGTGGGTGAAGCCGTAAACGGGGCCGAGGCCGTGGACAAGGCGCGCTCGCTCCTCCCCGACATCGTCATACTCGACGTCGTCATGCCTGAAAAAAACGGCCTTGACGCGGCAAGGGAGATAATGCGGCTGAAGCTGCCCGTCAAGATACTCATGTGCACGTCGCTCAAAGACGACCCTCTGGTCGATCAGGCGATGGACCTGGGCGCGTGCGGATATATAACCAAGCCGCTCGATGAAGACAAGGTCTTGAGTTATCTCAACGGCTTAGTCACATAACATTCCGCTATACCATGGACACCTCCAAATACAAGGCGCTTTATCTCCAGGAGACGCACGATCACCTCTCGGGCATAGAAAAAGGGCTTCTCCTCCTCGACAAGGAGCCCGGAAACTCCGTTGCGGTGGACTCCCTCTTCAGGCATTACCACTCCATAAAGGGGATGTCGGCCTCGATGGGGTATGAGCCGTTAGCAAGGCTCGCGCACGCGCAGGAAGACCTTCTTGACCGCGCCCGCTCCAAAAAGACCGTCCCTGCCCCGGAGACCGTCTCCACACTCCTTGAGTGCCTGGACGCGCTCAGAGCGCTTGTCAAGAAAGTCGAGGGGGATGAGCCGCTAAATACCGACATCTCCCCTTTTCTCGATAAGATAACCAGGGCCAGGGACGCGGGCGCAACAGGCGTGGCCGCCGGGCCCGCAACGGCGCATGCCCCCGAGGCGGCCGCCGTCCTGAAAATATCCGACATAATGAAGGTTGAGGGCAGGGTCTTTGACGACCTGCTCGCAACCGTAGGCGACCTTTTCATGTCGCTCTCGGCTTTCAAGTCCCTGACTCACGGCGTACGCTCCATAGAATTCAAAGACAACGTACACGCGCTCGGCAGATCGATAAACTCGATATACAATAATATACTGTCGGCGCGCATGCTCCCGGTGGAGGACCTTACCGAGGGGCTGCCCAGGGTCGTAAGGGACATCTCCAGAAAGAGCGGCAAGGAGGTCGATCTCAAGATAGAGGGGGCGGAGATCCGCCTTGACAGGTCGATACTCGAGGGGCTCGGCTCCCCGATGGTGCATATCATAAGGAACGCCGTCGACCACGGCATAGAATCAAGGGACGAGAGGCTCTCTGCCGGCAAGCCGGCCTCGGGGACCATATCGGTGAGGGCCTACGCCGAAAAAGACCGCGCGGTGATAGAGGTCTCGGACGACGGCCACGGCATCGATCCGGATAAGCTCAAGGCAAAGGCCGTTGCAAAGGGGTTCCCGCAGGCGAGGCTTGCGTCCATGACCGGCAAGGAGGCCCTGATGCTCGTGTGCGTCCCCGGGCTGAGCACGTCTGACAACGTAACGGAGACTTCCGGGCGCGGGGTGGGGATGGATGTCGTAAAGGAGGCTATCGAGGGGCTCGGAGGCTCGCTCGAAATAGAGTCCGTCCATGGTGAGGGGACGAAGATAATAATGAAGCTCCCGCGCACGAGCTCCATAGTGAAGTCGTTGCTGGTAGCGGACGGCGCGGAGCAGTTCCTTCTCCCGATGTCCAGGATAATACGGGCGATGGAGGTGAACGCCTCCTCCGTAGCCGGGGGGACGCTCGACATGGACGGAGTCGGCATCCCCGTCATAGGCCTCGGGAGCGCGCTCGGCATAAGGAAGCGCCATGAAAACAGGCTCTCTACCGTTATCCTTGTGGATGGGTCCGGCGCGGGGGGGACTGGGGTCGTCGGGGTCGTGGTCGATAGCTTCCTCGACGAGATCGACGCTTACGTCAAGCCGCTCACCCCACCGATATCGAGGATATGGGGGGTCTCCGGCATAACCATAATGGGCGACGGCAGGCCCGTATTCCTCCTTGACCTGACGCAGATAATCTCCAGGGCCTTGGCCAAGGCATAGCGGGCCGCGGCAAGGCCGGAAATGCAGGGGGACCAGAGATGAACGCAGGGATATTGAAAAGACTCCTTGAAGAGGTCAGGGAGGGCCGCGTGGGCACGGAAGAGGCCCTCGATAGGCTCAAGACGCTGCCTTTCGAGGAGCTTGAGTTCGCAACCGTGGACACCCACAGGTCGCTTCGCCAGGGGTTCCCGGAGGTCATATTCGGGGAGGGCAAGACGGTGGCGCAGATAAAGGCCATAATCAAGAGCCTCCTCAAACACGGAGAGAACGTCCTTGTGACAAGGGCCGACGGGAAGAAGGGCCGGGAGCTTAAAAAGGCCTTCCCCAGGGGGGAGTACAGGGGGGCGGCGCGGACTTTTTTCGTCAAGTCGCACGAAGTGCAGAAGGCCGGCAGGGGGACCGTGCTCGTCATCTGCGCCGGCACCTCGGACGTACCCGTTGCCGAGGAGGCCGCGATTACCGCCGAGTGCATGGGCAATCACGTCGTGCGTCTCTACGACGTCGGGGTCGCGGGCATCCACAGGCTGCTCCACAAAAAACATGAACTGATGACGGCGAACGTCCTCATAGCCGTCGCCGGCATGGAGGGGGCGCTCCCGAGCGTCGTTGCCGGGCTTGTCGCCCGCCCCGTGATAGCGGTGCCCACGAGCATCGGGTACGGGGCAAACCTCGGCGGCGTCACCACGCTCCTGGCGATGCTCAACTCCTGCGCCGCCGGGATATCGGTGGTCAATATAGACAACGGCTTCGGCGCGGCATACGTGGCGAGCCTGATAAACAGAAAGTGACCCCGGCAGCGAACCTCCCCGCGGAAAAGCCGCGGGGTATCCAAAAGACATCTTTTTTCAAAAATCCGCAGCGAGCTGCGGGGAATTATACCCTAAGAGAGATTAAATGAAACGGGCGCAGACCCGTGAAAGGAAAGTCATACCGGCCATGAAGATACTTTACTTCGACTGCCCCACTGGCATAAGCGGGGATATGTGCCTCGGGGCGCTCATCGACCTCGGCGTGGACTTTGACATGATACTCGCGGAGCTTAAAAAACTCACGGTCGACGAGATAGATATCACCGTCAGAAAAGAGGTCCGCCACTCGATAACCGGCACCTCCTTCCGTGTGAACCTGAAGGAGGCCCACCACCACAGGACCTTCAGGGACATAGCGAGGATCATACACGACAGCCCCCTATCCCCAGGGGTGAAGGAGCTGAGCGTTGCCATATTCAAGGAGATAGCCGGGGCCGAGGGCAAGGTCCACGGCATACCCGCCGAAGAGGTGCACTTCCACGAAGTGGGGGCCATGGACTCAATCATCGACATAGTCGGGGCCGCGGTCGCCGTAAAATCGCTCGGCGTTGACGCGGTCGTCTCATCGGCGATACCCCTTGGCTCCGGCTGGGCCGACACCATGCACGGCAGGATACCCATACCGGCCCCGGCCACGGTCGAGATATTGAAGGGCGCGCCCGTCGTCTCATCCGACATACCTTTCGAGCTTACCACCCCGACCGGGGCGGCCATAATAAAGACGCTGGCCAACGGGTTCGGCCCGCTCCCGGACATGACGATAGAGAGGGTCGGCTACGGGGCCGGGAAAAAGGACTTCAAGGAGTGCGCCAACCTCCTGCGGGTCGTCTTGGGAGAGGGGCTGCGCCCCGGCGCGGGGCGCGGGGAAAGGCTCTTCATCATAGAGACAAATATAGACGACATGAGCCCCCAGCTCTCCGGATACCTCATGGACAGGCTACTGGAAGCGGGCGCCCTGGACGTATTCTTCACCCCGGCCCAGATGAAAAAGAACAGGCCGGGCCTCCTCCTCACCGTGCTCGCCGAGGGAAAAGACAAGGAGAGGCTCACAGGCCTCATATTCGCCGAATCGACCTCCATCGGCGTGAGGTCATACCCCGTGGAGAGGGCCTGCCTCGAAAGAAGGACTCTTGAGGCGGACACCGTATACGGCAAGATACGGGTGAAGGCGTCCTACAAGGACGGCAGGATGCTCAACGCCCAGCCGGAATATGAAGACTGCAGGGCCGCGGCAATGGAACACGGGGCCCCCTTGAAGCAGGTGATAGACGCCGCGAAGGCCGCGCTAAAGGGATAACGGTATCGGGGCCGCATCCGTCAAGGCCGCGCCAACGCCGTTTTTTCGGCATACGTTTGACTAAAGTCACTTTTTTGTTATAATACACCTGCTAAAATGCCGTGGCATGCTCACCGTTGAAGGCAAGCCGCGGGGAGCTTCAATAACAGACACTTTAAAACGGCGGAAGGTCTCCGATGATAGTGCGCTGCTGGGGGTCGAGAGGCTCTATAGCCGTCTCGGGCGTGGAATTCACGAAGTACGGCGGAGATACCACATGCATCGAGGTGACGAGCGCCTCCGGAGACCTCATCATAATAGACGCCGGCACCGGGATAAGGGCCCTCGGGAACAAGCTCGTAAAGGAGCGCAGGCTCAAGATCAACATGCTCCTCACCCACGCGCACTGGGACCACCTCTCCGGCTTCCCGTTCTTCAAGCCGATATACATCAAGGAGAGCGAAATAAGGGTATACGGCCCGCAGCAGACGCAGGACTCGCTCAAGAGCATCATCTCCAAGACCATGACTTCCCCC
Source organism: Deltaproteobacteria bacterium (assembly GCA_016235365.1). Lineage (GTDB taxonomy): Bacteria > Desulfobacterota > GWC2-55-46 > GWC2-55-46 > GWC2-55-46 > JACRLF01. The sequence goes on from JACRLF010000014.1 coordinate 12,332, forward strand.
TACTTCCCCATAGAGCTTGAGCAGATAAACGCCGACATATCCTTTTCGGGCATGGGGTACAAGGATTACACCATCGGCTCAGTCTCCATATCGATGGTGCCGCTCAGCCACCCCAACCACGGCGTGGGCTACAGGCTGGAAGAGGCCGGCAAATCGTTCGTGTTCCTGACGGACAACGAACTGTCGTTCCACCACGAATACGGCTTGAGCTACGGGGATTACGTGAAGTTCTGCAGGGATGCGGACCTCCTCTTCCATGACGCGGAGTACAGCAAAGAGGAGTACAAAGAGACGCGGGGCTGGGGGCACTCCATATATACCGACACCGTGAACCTCGCCCTCGATGCGGGCGTTAAATGCCTGGGGCTGTTTCACCAGAACCAGGAGAGGACGGATGAGGAGGTGGAAAAGATAGAAAAGGAGTGCCAAAGGATGATAAAGGAGCGGGGCTCGAAGATGAAGTGCCTGGCCATCGGCGTCGGCATGGAGTTCAAGCTGTAAACATGCATAGCGAGGCGCGGCCCGCGGCTTGGGGCTGGGGTCAAGCGAGCGTATGGGAATAGATACTCCCTTATATGTCGAAGATTAAGCGCGGCAAGCCGCCGGGAACTTATAAGCCCCCCTTATTATTCCCTCACCTCCCTCGGCACGCCGGCCCTGGTGGCCTTTCTCCTCAAGTCGCCCAAGTCCTCTTTCAGCCCTGAGAGTTTCTCTTCGTCGGCGGAGAGTTCCTGCTTATACCTTTCGTATGTGTCTACGTCTTTCTGTTCGAACACCTGTCCGAACCTCCTCCCGCTTTCAAAGACGCTGATGAGTTGCTTCTTCGAGTTCATAGAGGATTCGAGCGCGTTTATCTCCGCCTTTTTACTCGAAATGGCGTTTGCCCACCACTCAAGCGGCTGGTCTCCATAGAGGTCTGACGGGACCTGCTCCGCCCCGGGCCCATCTGAAGGCTGAGTTGGCGCCGGCTCCTGCGTCTCCACCCGCTCCTTCGGGGTCGAGCTATGGACCTTCACCCTGTCCCTGTACTCCTCCGGCACGTTCTGGATGCTGTCGGTCAGGTGCACTATGCCGTCCTTGTCCTTCCACTCATAGAGCTCGGCAAAGGCCATAGACGCGCTCAGGAGCAGAACCGCCGCAACCATCCCTATCGTCATTCTCTTCATATATTATCCCCCCCTGGTCGGTCGGTTAATATGGAACGGGTAGATGATTTGAGGGTGCCTCTAAAAATTGCTCTTTTTCCCGATCTCTTTGTTAGGGTGAAAATAAAAATGCTCACATATTAGCATATATGCTCCGCTTTTTATTTTCACCCCGCCTCGACCTCGGAAAAAATATCTAATTTTTAGAGATACCCTTTAGTATAGCCTACGGTTCGCCGTGAGTCAAATACGGCGTTATCCTTAAATCCTTGCCGTCGGTCGTCATGGCCACGGCCCCGTCGACGTCGGTCCTGTAGACCTTTGCCCCGGCTTCGTCGTACCGCTTGAGCGCCTCTTCGTGCGGGAAACCGAATACGTTGTCTCTCCCTGCGGACACCACGACATAAGATGGGGCCGCCTTCCTGAGAAACCCGGAGGTGGAAGACCATCTGCTCCCGTGGTGCGGGGCCTTGAGCACGGTTGAGGATATATCCCGTCTCGAAAGCCCCTCTTCGGCCTGCGCGCCTATGTCGCCGGTAAAGAGAAAACTTCTATCCCCATATCCGACCCTCAACACCACCGAGTTGTCGTTCTGGTCGAACCGGAGGTCCCCCGGAGGGTTTTCCACCTCCACGAGCGCGCCGCCTACGTCCACGGCGCCGGTGGATGAATCAACGGTCTTAACAACGACGTCGGCCCTTGAGAGCGCCTCACCGAGGCCCCCGAGGTCCCCGTCGTTATTCCACCAGAACTCCCCCACCTTGAAGTTCTCTGCCAGGAACTTGAGCCCGCCCATGTGGTCGAGCTGTGCGTGGCTCAATACCATGTAGTCTATCTTTTTTATCTTTTTGCTCCACAGGAACGGCGCAACGACGCCCTCGCCGATGTCGTAATCATTGCCGTGGCGGCCCCCTCCGTCCACTATCATCGTCTCGCCGTCCGGGAACTCTATTAGGGCGGAGTCCCCCTGGCCGACGCTTATGAACGTGACCTTGAGCCTCTTATCCCTTTGGCTTAAACGTCCCCAGTACGCGATATCGGCCAGAGAGACGGCTACGAGGAAGACCGCGGCGTACCTGTAGACGCGGCCTCGCCTCAAGTTCACAGCGCACAGGACAAGGGCGTAGAAGACGGCTATCTCAAAGAGCGTCGGGGTGGAGACCCATACGGATGAATACGGCAGGACGGCGAAGAACTTGACGATAATTACCGTTAATTCAAAGGCCCAATCCGCCGCCTTGAGAATTATCAACGCGGGCGCGTACCATAACGGATTGAGCGCGGCGTGGAGCATAAGGAGCGGCGCGATCATGCCAGTCAGGGGGACGGCGATGACATTGGCGGCAAGCCCGGTGAGCGAGACCCTGTGGAACTGGTAGGCGAGTATCGGGAAGGTCCCGATCCCCGCGGCCACCGTGGCAAAGCATGTCGGAAGGACCCTTTTGCGCAGGATGGCTTTTATCCTCCCTTCCTTCTCAAGCGGGCCGTTGACGCCCTTCTCCCGTTCGAAAAACCCCTTCAGCCTCGGCTCAAGGTATACGATAGCCCCGAGAGAAGCGAAGGTGAGCTGGAACGAGACGTCCCATAACGAGTACGGGGCGATGAGGAGTATGACGACGGCCGAGAGCGTTAGGGTATTGAAAAAGTCCCTGCCCCTGTTGATTATGTAGGTGAAGACAAAGACCGTCGCCATGATGACGGACCTTTGCGTGGGAACGGGCATCCCCGCAAGGAACCCGTAGAACAATACCGGCGCGAGCGCCAGGAGCATCGCGGCCTTGCGTATATTGAAGGCGAGCATGACCCTCTCGGACCTCTTGAGGATAAAGATGAAGACCCAGTACGAGAAGAGGGCCACGACCCCTACATGGAGCCCGGATATGGAGATGACGTGCCAGGTGCCGGTCTTTACGAACGCATCCTTGACGTCGCGGGAGATGCCTGCCTGCTCGGAGATTATGAGCGCCTTCAACGCCTCGCCGTTCTTTACTCCCGATGCGTCGATAGATTCCCTTATCCGGTCCCTTACCGCTTCTATGTAGCCCCACGGCCCGCTCCCGCCCTCCCCTGTCTTTATAAGGAGGTTCGGGTTCTTGAGAAACCCGGTTACGAATATCCCCCTCTGGTTGAGCCATCGCTTGTAGTCAAATTCCCCGGGGTTGCCGTACCTCCACGGCTCCTTGAGGGGGGATAGGAACCTTACGCTGTCCCCTGTCCTAATCCTTACGCCGGGGTGTCCCTGTACAGTAAGGAGCACCGTGCCTGATGTGTCCCGCCACTCGCCTTCATGGAATATCCTCCTTGAGCCTATATGGAGCCGCACCCTCTCCCCCGCGTACTCGAGGTCCCGCAAGACGACGCCCTCCACGTCAAGGCCCAATTTCAACGCGCCGTCTTTGGCGTCCCTGTGTGAGCGCGCCTCCGAGACGAAGTTCCTGATGTGGTTGGCTGGTAGCTCCGGCCTTATATACGGCATGATGAAGAGCGCGCCGATGAAGAAGAACAATGGGGCTGATATGAACCAGTCGAACCGCCGCCCCTTTATGATGGAGAGGATTATCGGGATGGAAGATGCGGCAAGGATGAGGTACGCGGCCTCACGGCTCAAGCCGAGCCTGTATGAAAAGACAATCCCCGCGGCAAACGCCAGAAAGACCGGCACGAGCGGACGCATACGCCCTCATAGTCGCAGATGTTAAAATTCCCCGTAGCAAGCTGCGGAGAATTTTCAAGTAAGGAATTTATCGTTTGTAATTCGCTCGCTCCTCCCCGTAGCAAGGCAAGCTATGGGGAATCCGCTCGCTATGCTTGTTGACCCGTCCAGGGGACTTGGAACCCGGAGGGTATCGGAACGATGAACCACCCCGGAGCAAGCTGCGCTTAATTAGACCCCGAAGGAGATATTAACAAAGTGAACCATCCACGGGCTTTAAACCAAGCCGGTGTTCTGAATATTGAAATAGCTTAAGGCGGGCCTTGATTTATCGTGGGATTATTCCACTAACGAGGAAGTGATTTTAACAGGACTGGGTCTTTTTGTATAGATAAATGTATGGAGGGCTTGAACCAGTGCCTCCCCTCCCTCAATGGGAGGGGAGGCACTGGTAAGGTGTCCCTGTAGCAAGCCGTAGGGAATTTTCAACCCCTTTTTTATGGCGGAAAGAGTTTTCTTCCATACCTCCGCCCTATCCGTTGCCGGGCCCATCCGGGCCCTTGAGATTTTTTATCGCAACGGCTATCTTCTCCGTTACGCCGGGGACCTTCATCAGGTCTTCCAAAGAGGCGTTCACTATGCCATCGAGGTCGTTGAACCTCTCGAAGAGGGCCCGTCTCTTCTTCTCCCCGATGCCCGGTACCGTGTCGAGGACGGAAGATATCCCCTTTGAGCGCAGGGTCCTGTGGTATGAGATGGCGAACCTGTGGACCTCGTCCCTTATCCGCCGTAAAAGGAGGTCCGCCTTCGACCCTTCCTTGAGCAATATCGGGTCCTTGACGTTGGGCCTGTAGACCCTCTCGCCCTTTGCCCGGCTGATGCGCCCCGTCCTTGCCTCCTCCTCGTCGCGCTCCTTGGCGAGCGCGGCAGTCTCCACGCCCTTTATGCCGAGCGTATCGAGCACCTTCAGCGCTATGTTGAGCTGGCCCTTGCCCCCGTCCATGAGTATGAGGTCTGGCAGACCCGCCTCCGCGGCCTGCGCCCCCCGCCCCCCCTCTTTTCCGTACCTCCTTGAGAGCGCCTGCTCCATCATCGCGTAGTCGTCCGGGCCCTCGATCCCCTTTATCCTATAGAGCCTGTAGGAGCCCTTGTCAGGGGCCGCGTTCCTGAATACCACCATAGCCCCCACGGCGAGCGTGCCGCCGATATTCGATATGTCGAAGGCCTCTATATGGACGGGGGGCTTATCGAGGCGGAGCCTCCTCTTGAGCTCATCGAGCACGCCGTGCCTCCCGGCCTCGGTCTCCCTCTTCTTGTTGAGCGCCTCCAGGGCGTTGGACTCCGCCATCTCAAGGAGCCTCTGCTTATCCCCCCTGAGCGGCGCGACTATGGAGACCTTCCTCCCCTTTTTCTCCGTAAGCCACTCCCCCAGCACCCCGGCGTCTTCTATCCTGATGGGCAACACCGCCTCATCCGGGATGTACCTCTCCCCGCGGTAGAATTCCGTTAGGAAAGAGGAGATTATCTCCTCATCGGGCAGGCCGCTCTCCTCGAAGAAGTACGGGTTGCCGCCAACCAAACGGCCTTGCCTTACGAGAAGCGTCTGCACCACTACGGTGGGACCCTCTCGCGCCAGGAAAAAGACGTCCTGGTCAACCCCCCTGTGCGTTACGACCTTCTGCTCCTCCAACATCTCCTCTATGGCGTTTATCCGGTCCCTGAGCCTGGCCGCCTTCTCGAAGTCGAGCGCCCCCGCGGCCTCCTCCATCCTCCCCTTGAGCAGCCTCAGTAGCTCCCTGTTCCTCCCCTCAAGGAACATTATCGCGGAATCGACAAGCTCGCGGTACGCACCCTCGGAAATAAGCCCCACGGCAGGGGCCGGACAGAGGCCCATCTGGTAGTCGAGGCACGGCCTGGTCCTGTTCCTGAATACGGCATCGCTGCATACGCGGAGTGGGAATACCCCGCGGATGAACTTGACGGCATCCCTTACGGCCCTCGCCGAGGTGTAAGGGCCGAAGTACCTTGAGCCGTCCTTTTTGACCTGCCTTACGACGAGTATGCGGGGGAAGCTGTCCCTGACGGTTATCTTTATGCTGACGTAGGTCTTGCTGTCCTTGAGGCGGATGTTGTACCTGGGCTTGTGCTGTTTGAGGAGCGTATCCTCAAGGAGGAGGGCCTCTTTCTCGTTGGCCGTGACTATGCAGTCGATATCCTCGACCCTTGAGGCGAGGAACCTTACCGCGTACCTTGTGTCCCCGGTCTTCTGGAAATAGGACCTGACCCGCGCCCTCAGGTTTTTGGCCTTGCCGATGTAAAGGACCTCGGAGCCCTTCCCCTTCATCAGGTAGACCCCGGGGGCGACGGGCAGGTTTTTGAGCCTATCTTCGATATCGGTCATAGGTGAGATTATCGCACAATATGCGGGCTATATACAAATCGGCGGGAGGCTAAAAAAAAGGCCGCCCCTGCCTTATAGGCAGGGGCGGCCCAATATGCCGTCGAAGAGCGGCCCATTGGCAGGCCGCTCAAAAGGCTCCGGATGCAAGGAGTCGAGGAGTGAGGCAGGGTTCCCATTGCGTCTTTACAATTGCAATGGGAAGGCGTACTTTTTCTGTACGCCGCAGTGACGAACATGCATAGCGAGCGCGAGACCCGCTTAGGGGCCAAGCGAGCGAATAGAAATATATACTCCCTTACATGTCGAAGATTCCCCGCGGAAAAGCCGCGGGGAGCTTCAACGACGATGACGACACCGCAGATGGGGCTTTTTCAGCGGCCTGTTAAGCCTTCGCCCTCTCCAGGTACTTGCCCTCTTCCGTATCGACCCTTATCACCTCTCCGACCTCGATGAAAGGCGGCACGTTGACCACAAGGCCGGTTTCGAGGGTGGCGGGCTTCTGCGAGGCCGTGACAGTGGCGCCCTTCATGTTCGGGGTGGTGTCCACCACCTTGAGCTCGACGACCTTCGGCGGGGCAACGCCGACCGGAGTCCCGCTATAGTACTCTATCATGAACTTGATGTTCGGCGTCAGGTAGTAGACGTTGTCGCCGAGGACCTCCGCCGTAAGGGCCACCTGCTCGTATGTCTCGCTGTTCATGAAGTGGTAATCCGTGCCGTCGTTATAGAGGTACTCCATCTCATGCTGCTCAAGGACCGCCCTCTCGACCTTGTCCTCGGAGCGGAACCTGTTCTCGACGCTCGATCCGGTCTTGAGGTTCTTGAGCTTTGTCTGCACCATCCCGCGCCAGTTGCCCGGCGTTATGTGCTGGACGGAGACCACCCTGTACGGCTCGTTATTGTAGAGGATGGTCGTGCCCACTCTCAGCTGTGTCGCGGATATCATCGTCTTGAGGCGCTCCTTTTGAAGATTTAAATATTATAATTATAACACAGACACTTACGCATTTACACGCCTTTTCTTGAAGCTCCCCGCAACAAACTGCGGGGAGCTTCGACATGTAAGGAAGTATCTTTTTCTATTCGCTCGCTTGACCCCGCGGCTTTTCCGCGGGCTGGGCGCTCGCTATGCATGTTCATCCGACGTGCTTTTTTACGTACTGGGCGGTGTTCTTCGCGTTCAACTGTTCGAAGTATAGGTCGAACCTCGATTCGAGCTCCTTGCATATCTTCTCCCTGCGCGGCTCGTCGATAGTCCATATCCTCTCCTTGAACGGGCCGAACCCCTTTTTCCGCGTCTTGTATATGAACTGTTCTTCCGTGTCCGCCGGCTTCCTCTCGTCCGAATGTCTCTCTATCAGGTGCCTGTATATCTCGTCCCTGAGTGGCTGCGGGAACGCGGGGCTGTCGTAGACCATGTTCTGGAAACCGGTGGCCAGGTGCACCTCGACCGCCCCCCTCTGAACGAACATGTGGAAGGCCTCGTCCGGGAGCGTGGAGGCGCCGTGCTGGACGACCCCGGCGAGCCCGTAAGACGCGCGCGCCGCCCTGGAGAGCCTCTCTATCGTATCGAAGTCGACCTTTACCTTGGCTATTGTGCCGTCCGGGAGCACTACCCCGCCGTGGGACGTGCCGGTCTGGATGCTTATCTTGCTTATCCCCTTGATCCCCTTGGGCAGCGCGCCCAGGAACCCGTCCATGAAGGCCCTCAGCTCTTCCTCCGTGGAGTTCTTGCCCCCCACCTCCCCTATCTCGCCGCCCACGGATACGGTAACCCCCTCCGGCTCATTCGACCTTATGTACTCCGTAAGCAGTGCGGTGGTCTCGAAGTTCGGCCTCTGTTGCTCCCTGACGTCGGGCTTTGAGAGGTCCACGAGGGTGGACGCGTCTATGTCTATGTTGTAAAAACCGGCTTCGATGGCCTCTTTTATCAGTTTTTTAAGCCCCTCTATCTCCGTCTTCCTGTCCCTGGTGAAGTTCTTCTCGCTTACCTGGAAGTGGTCCCCCTGGATGAAGACCGGCCCCCTGAAGCCCTCCTTGACCGCCGCCGCCAGCACGCACGCCGCATACTCCGCCGGGCGCTGGCCCGTGTACCCTATCTCGCTCTTGGCTATCTCGAATATGAACGCGCCGGCGTTGTTCCTTTTGGCGGACCTGAAAAACGCCCTCGACGTATCGTAGGTAAGTCCCCTGATGTTGACCGCCGGCACGGTGAAACCGCCGCACTCGCCCCTGCCGACCGCATCATAGAGGTCGTGTATGGAAGCGGCCCTAACGCCGAGCGCACCGGCGATGAGGGTTATCAGCCGCCTCGACTCCTGAAGCACCTCCCTGTCCGCGCTGAATACGGCGTTGAAGATGACGGCGTCGATGGCCGCGCCCCTGAGCGCCTTTTCATCGACCACCTCCACGCCCGCGCCCTTTTGCTTCACGGCCCCTTTGATGCAGTCATAGATCGCTCCAACCGATTTAAGCTCCATGGCTTCTCCTTTCGTTATCTTGTGTCGTTACGTTAAAACAACGTCATAAATGAATGCGCATACTGGGCGTCAGAACAAAGCAGACCGAGGCGCGACGAAGGCACGGCGTGAGGCGCACTTTTGCCGTGCGCCGCAACGACGAGCCGAGGAGCAACGAAGGTATGCAAAGTTATGAGGCCCAGTATAAAAGAATAATCCCGGCGCTCAGGACCCGGCGCGGGACCTGCCGTAATAAAATCCGTAAAGCCTCTCCGGCGGGACCCCCATGAAGTAGAGGGTCAGGGTCAGCCAGTTCCCGAGCGTGTTCTTGATGATCCCCCTCTCCTCCCACCTCCTCGGCGAGGTGACGACGCTTCGCTCCAGGAGCGTCAACCTCCCGATCCTGCCCAACCTCCTGACGCAATCGACGTCCTCCATCAACGGGAGCCTGCCGAAACCGCCGGCCTTGAAAAAACTCTCCCTGCGGACGAATATGGCCTGGTCTCCGTAGAGGAGGCCGAAGAGACGGAACCGGGCCGTGGCCATCCGCTCTATGACGCGGTAGGAGACCCTGCCTGAGCTTATCCTGAGCCTGAAGGCGCCGGCAACGACCATCTCATCCTCCATCGCCTCACGGACGGACTCTGCCCAGCCCTCCGGCAAGATCGTGTCCGCGTGGAGGAAGATGAGCGCGTCCCCCTGCGCACTGAGGGCGCCGCAATCCATCTGCGCCCCCCTTCCGGGGGCGGACCTGACCACAAGGGCGCCGAGCCCCGCGGCAGTAGCGCAGGTGGAGTCAACGCTTCCGCCGTCGGCCACTATCACCTGGTGGCCCGCCCCTATCGAACGGACCATCGCCTCAAGGTTGGCGGCCTCGTTAAGGGCCGGTATTATGACCGTTATCTTCAAGGAACGGCTTTTAAGATATCACCTGCCTTATTAGCGACAGGAGCTCCCTGGGCTCAAAGGGCTTCAATATATACGGGCATTTCGTCCTGGAGAGGAACTCCTTTATGTCCTCGCTGAATACGTCCCCGGTAAGGACGATTACCTTGTCCTTAAGGTAGTTGTATTTTCTAAGCACGCTGTCGTAGAGGTCGAGCCCGCCTATGCCCGGCATCTTGATGTCGGTGATGATGAGGCTGTACTTGTCGCGCTCGAGCATGTCGAGGGCCTCTCTGCCGTCCCTGGCGGTCTCCACCGCGAACCCCTCCCTCATAAGGATGTCCTTGAGGGTCTCCCTGATGGACTTTTCGTCGTCGACTATCAGCACCTTCTTGCCGGCGGTGAAGTTCCAGGTCTTGCCCCCCGTCTCCACGATCTTCCTCACCTCCATCCACTGGGCCTTGTTCACTACGGGCAACTCTATGGTGACGGCCGTGCCGCCCTCGTCCGGGCAGGAGATGTCGATAGCTCCCCCGTGCTCGGTCACTATGCCGTGGGTGATGGAGAGCCCGAGGCCCGTGCCCTTGCCGACCTCCTTGGTGGTGAAGAACGGGTCGAAGACCTTGTTGACTATCTCCCTGGGTATGCCGGGGCCGTCGTCCTTGAATGTTATCTCTATCTTTCCGCGCTGCTTTCTCGTCCTTATATGGAGCGCGCCCCTGCCCTTTGACGCGACCATCGCGTCCTCGGCGTTGTTGATTATATTTATGAAGACCTGCTGGAGCTGGAACGGGTCCACCATAGTCCCCGGAAGCTCCGGGTCGAGGTCGAGGGCGACCTGGATGTTATTCGACATCAGGGAGTACTCCCTCATCTCAAGGGTGTGCCTGAGCAGTTCGTTGATGTTATGGAAATCCCTCTCGGTCTTCTTGGCCCTCGCGAAAGTAAGGAGGTTCTGCACTATCTTGGCGGTCCTCAGCGACTCGTGATATATCTTGCGGAGCTTCTCTTTTATGTCCTCAAGCTTCCTGTCCCCGGGCAGGTCCATAAGTATCTGGGAAAAGCCCATGATGCCCATGAGCGGGTTGTTCAGCTCGTGCGCTATCCCGGCGACGAGCTTTCCCACGCTGCTGAGCTTTTCCACGTGCAGGAGCTGCTCCCTGAGGAGCTTCTCCTGGGTGATGTCCCTGGCTATGTGCACGCACGCCCATACCTCGCCGGCGGCGTTGAATACGGGGAAGGTGGTTATCTTGTACGTCCCCTCAAAGGCCAGGTCATCCGCCTCCACCGCGGCCACGGCGGCGGTAATAAGGGTGTCCGAATGCGGGCACGTCTTGCCGGGCTCGTTCCTGTTGTAGAATATATCCTTGCACCTCTTCCCTATGAGGTCTTCCGGCTCGGCGTTGAATTTGCGGGAAAGGGCCCTGTTGACCTTGAGCACCCTGTTCTCCTTGTCATGGATGGCGATGAGGTCCTGGATGGCGTCGAACGTGGCCACCCACTCCTGCCTGCTCTTGGCGACCATCTCGAAGAGCTTCCTGTTCTCATCGGCCCTTTTCTCGATGGTGTCGAGCATGTTGTTGAAGGCCGCGGACAGATACCCTATCTCGTTATGGGAACGCACCTCAAGGCGCTCGCTTATGCCGGCCTTGCCGTCGGCTATCTTCTTTATGACGTCCACGTTATTCTGGATGGGCCCGGTGATGGACCTCCTGACGAGTATCGAGATCAACACCCCGCTGACGGCGATGCCTATGAGGCCCGAGAGTATCATCTTGCCCCTGGCCTTATCCATCTCCGAGTACATGCCGGCGAGCGAGGTCTTTATGACAAGCGTCCCCCTGCCGCTCTCGGCCCCGTGGCACCTGCCGCACTCCGGCTTTTTATATATGGGCTGGAGGTAGACCAATACCGGGGCGCCGTCTCCATGCTCCATGTAATACGTGGCGCCGGATTCCCCGTTGCTTTTCAAGGAGGCGAAGGCGTTCTTGAAGTCCTGGTCCCCGGCGTCTTCGGCCGCGTTGCCCTTGACATCGGGGTGCTCATGAAGCCACTCCGGCCTTGCGTACCCAATACGGCCCTTGACCTCGTTGATGGTCTTCAAGTCCTTGAACGCCTCTTCAACGCCGTTGTTCCTTATGATGTAGATGTTGTCGGCGCCGCCCGACCTGCCGATCGCATTGATGAGGGTCCTGGCCATATCCGCCCTCTCGGCGAGCATGTCCACGTATATGGCCTTGAGGATCGGCTCGGATATGCGCTCGTTCGCCTTGAGCTTCTCCTCAAGGTGAACGTCCCTTTCGCGCAGGGCCCCCCAGAATATCGAAATAGTAACGACGAAGGTTATGATGCCTATGATGAGAACCAGTATCCGGGTATGGAGGCTTCTTTTGAGCATTGGGCGGAGTTTTCAGGGGGTTAAAGGTCTTTTTCCAGCCGGCCTCGACAAT
>JACRLF010000015.1 GCA_016235365.1 Deltaproteobacteria bacterium
AGTCCGGTAAGAAAGCCTTCCCATTCGGCCTCGCTCTCGGAAGCGGCCAGACGGAAGTCTATCACCTCCTTCCTGCCGTCGTGCATTATGCCCATTACCGGACGGGTCTTGAGACCGCGTTAGCGCCAGTCTTTCGCGTCAGGGCCACGCCGTCGAGCAGCACGACAAAGATACCCCTTTCCTTTTACTGACACAAGATATGGTACATTACCGCCACCGGTTATATATTTGACTCATGTCGTTTCAATCTGGTAAGATAATATCCTGAAAACCCGCTGGTTTTCAGGCCCAGGGAGGGTTGGCCTTGAAGGCCATGAAGGCCCCGGTGTTTCAAGTCCATGAATAATCTATTTTAAGCTTATATTACGGAGAGTTGCAGTTGAAATTTAAGGAAGCATCTAAACAGATAGCCGCGCTCACGTCAAACCTCTCGATGGTCATAAAGGGCAAACCCGATGTAATCGGCCTCGCGGTAACCGCCCTGCTGGCCAGAGGGCATCTCCTGATAGAGGACGTGCCGGGTGTAGGCAAGACCACCCTCGCCCACGGGCTGGCAAAGAGCATAAACTGCGGTTTTCAGAGGATCCAGTTCACCAGCGACCTCCTGCCTTCCGACGTCATCGGGGTCACGGTATACAACCAGGCCGAGCACTCGTTCGATTTCCGGCCCGGCCCGCTCTTCGCCAACATCGTCCTCGCCGACGAGATAAACAGGGCCACACCGAGGACTCAGAGCGCGCTCCTGGAGGCGATGAACGACAGGCAGGTCTCGGTGGACAGGGTCACCTACCCGCTGCCCAGGCCGTTCATGCTCCTTGCCACACAGAACCCGGTGGAGTACGCCGGGACCTTCCCCCTGCCCGAATCCCAGCTCGACAGGTTCACCATCTGCCTGAAGGTCGGCTACCCGGACTCGGTCTACGAAAGGGAGATAATACGCTCAAGGCCCGTGGACGCGGTTGAGGACCTCCTGCCCGTGGTGTCGGTAGAGGACGTCGGGCGGATGCAGGAGCTCGCAAGGACGGTAGAGGTGGAGGAAGACCTCGTAAGCTACATACTCTCGATAGCCGCGGCCACGCGGTCTCACAGGGGGATACGCCTCGGCGCAAGCCCGCGCGCCACAAAGGCCCTCTATACCGCGGCGCAGGCGTTCGCCCTGGCCTCAGGCAGGGACTACTGTATACCGGACGACATAAAGTCCCTCGCCGTCCCGGTGCTGGCGCACAGGCTTATACCGTCTGAGCGCGCCGCCGATGACGGGGTGGAGGGCGCGCGTCACCTGATGGAAGAGATACTCTCCGGGGTCAATGTGCCCGTTTAAGCGCGCCGAGGGACGCCCCGGCGCATTGCAACCCCTCATGCGGCCGTATAAAGAATGAACATAAAACCCGTGATATCGGCCCCCCTGCCCTGGCTCACGTTCGTCGCCGCCAGGACGTTCGGGAAAAAGACGCAGGCTCCAAAGGCCGCTCCTGTGGCCGGCCCGGTCTGGTTCCCGAGGTCGCTTCGCTTCACGCGCGAAGGCAAGTGGTTCACCGCGTTCCTTTTCTTCACCGGCATAGCCGCCATAAATACCGGCAACAACCTCCTCTATCTCATCGTCGCCGCCCTCCTATCGATAATCATCATCTCCGGGTTCATATCCGAGTCAACGCTCCGAGGCATAAGCGTCAGCAGGAGGCTGCCCTCGCGGATATTCAAGGAGGCCGCAACGCCCGTGACCATACGCGTCTCGAACGGGAAGCGGTTCTTCCCTTCCTTTTCGTTCAACGTGCAGGAGGCCGATTGCGCGGGGCTTGCCGCCGGCCCTTTGTACGTCCTCAAGCTTGCGGCTGACGAAGGGGCCGACAGGGACGCAAGGTACGTCTTCAAGAGGCGCGGCAGGTTCACGCTCCTCGGGGTGAAGGTGTCGACCAGGTTCCCTTTCGGGCTCTTTCTCAAGGGCAAAAGAGAGCTTGTACGGGATACCGTGATAGTCTACCCCTCCATCGACCCCTCCAATATCGACGGCCTTATCGACCATCGCTCTTTCAGGGCCGAGGGGTCGAGCCGGCCTGAAAAGGGGAGCGGCGCGCAGATACACGGCCTCAGGGACTACTCTTTCGAGGACGACTCCCGCCGCATACACTGGAAGTCGGCGGCCAGGCAGTCGCGCCTCCTTCTGAAGGAGTTCGAGAGGGAGGAGGGCAAAAGGATATCCATCGTTTTCGACAACTACTCAACCCCCGACGGGGCGCGCTTCGAGGCGCTTGTGGACGCGGCCGCATCGCTCTCGGACCATTACATGAAGAAGGGTTTCGCCGTAGGACTCAAGACCCTTGGGCAGTCCATCCCCCCGTCTTCGGGGACCGATCACCTCTTCAGGATACTCCATACCCTCGCCCTCATAGAGCCGGCCGGCCCCGGAGGTCCGGCCGGGGTGCGCCCCGACCCGTTTTGACGGACCCCGACCGGCGGAGCGCCGCGGCTTGAAGCTCCCCGCTAGCTTGGCTAGCGGGGAATCTTCGACATATAAGGGAGTATATATTTCTATTCGCTCGCTTGACCCCGCAGCTTGGGCTTAGGGGAATGCGCTCGCTATGCATGTTCATGGATACATTAAAACAGGGGAAATCCATAGAAGATGATGTACTTTTATACATACGCGCTGATAGTGACCTACTTCATGGCCTCTCTCGGTCTCTTTTCAGCCTCCCTGGTCGAAACCATAGAAACGCCCTTCATCGCCTCGGTCGGGACCGCTGTTTTCATAAGCCTCATATTCAATATCAAGAGGAAAAAGCCACTGCCGTCATATCTCTGGACCATAGCGGCTGTCGTGGTCCTGTTGCTCTTCGTGCTCGACTACCTGAGCGCCTCATCAAGCATTATAACGTCGGCCGCGCGGTTCCTCGCGATACTCCTTGCGCTCAAACTCTTCGACGTGAACAGGGAGAGGGACTATATCGTCGTCTACTCCATCGTCTTCTTCCAGATACTCGCCTGCGCCGCCTCCACCGTAAGCCCGCTCTTCTTCCTCATACTCTTTCTCTTCACGGCAGGGAGCATCTGGGCGATGATAATATACAACCTGAGAAAAGACCTGCAGGAGGGCCTCCGGGTAAATCCAGCCGGGCCGCCGGTTGTCTTCGGGATGCCGTTTTTCGTAACCGTCATGGCCACTTCCGCGGTCTCCCTTATCATAACTCTCATGCTTTTTTTGATACTGCCGCGCACTGGCGCCGGCCTCTTTGACTTCAAGACCCTCAACTCCGTAAAGCTTACCGGCTTCTCCGAGAGGGTGGCCCCGGGCGTCTTAGGGCCGTTGAAAAAGGACCCCACGGTGGTGATGCGCGTCCAGACCAAGGGAGTAAAGGACGCCTCGCGCCTGAGGCACCTCAGGGGAGTTTCCCTCGACCGCTTCGACGGCGCGGCCTGGACAAGGTCGATAAAAGAGAGCGTGGTGGTGAGAAGAGGTCCGAGCGGCTCCTTTGCCGTCGGCAGGCCCGCACCCTCCATGATGGAGTTGGAGATAATGCTCGAGCCCACGGATTCCGACGTTATATTCGCCCCGCCGAACCCGGTGAGGCTCGAAGGGAAGTTCTCGAATATCTGGCTCGACCCCTCCGGCGGCATGAGGCTTCCGGCCGCCCCGTTTTACAGGGTGGACTACAGGGTATGGTCTTCGGCCTCCACGGCCCCGGACAACGGGCGGGTGCGCGGGGAGTACCTCGACACCTCGTTCATGGGCGCCGGGCCCTTTGCCCGGAGGATAACGGCCCTGCTCAAGGTGATTCTCAAGGATAAAGAGACTGACATGGAAAAGGCACGGTCCATAGAGGCGTACCTCAAGACGCGCTACTCCTACAGCCTGGAGCCGAAAAAGGGAGACGGGGTCAACCCCGTGGACGACTTCCTCTTTTACTCAAAGGAGGGCTACTGCGAGCACTACGCCTCAGCCATGGCCGCGCTTTTAAGGGGGGCCGGCATACCGTCGCGCGTCGTAACCGGCTTTCTCCCCGGGGAGTGGAACGGCTACGGGAACTACTTCATCGTCCGCGAGCAGGACGCGCACAGCTGGGTGGAGGCCTATATGAAAAGCTCGGGCTGGACGACCTTCGACCCGACGCCCGAGGCCGGGGTTGCGCCCGTCCGCGGCACCTCGGCGCTCGCCCTATACATGGACTTTCTGAGGCTCAGATGGAACAGGCATATCATACACTTCTCGCTCTCAGACCAGAGGAGGCTCGCCCACGGCGTAGAGGATGGCTCCTACAGGCTCTATACCCGCCTGCGCTCGGCCGCCGGAGGGGGAAGGGCCGCCGGGGCAATGGCCCTGAACGCGGCCGCTCTGGCCATAGCGGCGTTTCTGGCGATGGTATTGGTAAAGTCGTTGATGCGCGGAAGGCCGAGGCAATCAAAGACCCCGAAGTTCTACGAAGAGATGGTGCGCTTACTTAAGAAGAAGGGGTTGTCCAGGATGCCGGGAGAGACCCCGCTCGAGTTCGCCATGAGGACCGGGAACCCGCTCGTGATGGAGGTGACGGTCTTCTTCCAGGCCGAGAGGTACGGCCTCCGCACCCTGAGCGGCTACGACCTCGTGCGCGCCAAAATGACGGTGGAAGCGCTTAAAAAGGGTTTAAGCCCCTAAGCCCAAGCTGCGGGGAATGCGCTCGCTATGCATGTTCAACAAGCATAGCAAGCGGAGAATTTTAAGCCCCCGGCTTTTTCCCTCTGAGGGCCGTTGAGATGGATTCGAGAAGGTCCTTGAACTCAACAGGCTTCGATATGAACCCGTCAAACCCCTTGCCCAGCAGCTCTTCCTCATCCGATTTGGAAACCGCCGCGGTAATGGCCAGCACCGGGATATCTCTGTATGCCTCGTTCGACTTTATGATCCGGGTAGCGGTGATGCCGTCCATCTCCGGCAGGTGCATGTCCATCAGTATCAGGTCGGGCCTGTCCCTGGCGAGCACGCCGAGCGCCTCTATGCCGTTTCGGGCCTCTATGACCTCGTACTTGTTAATGGTGAGTATCTCCCTGACGAGCACCTTGTTCATGTAGTTGTCCTCCACCAGCAGGACCTTTATCTTGCCTGTCATATATCCTTGCAGTACCCTCCCCTACGCCGCCCCCGCGGACCTTATCTCCGACAGGAGCGTCTCGCTGAAAAAGCCGTCCTTATGTTCTATCACCTTCACGCCCGCGCCGAGAAGCCTTTTTTTCTCGGGACTGAGGCCGTAGCGGGTGAGTACTATGGTCTTTTTAGCCGACGCAGCCGCGCCCAGGTCCCTGATGAAGCCCAGGTCCAACCCGCCGTCCAGCTTCAGCCCGTGGATGACGACGTCGGGCTTTATATCCCTGGCCATCGCCATCGCCGCGTCCCCGGCCCCGGCCCTGAAGACCGAAAAACCCTCCTTCTCCAGGAAATCGGAGGCGTCCTTGACGCCCTCGAAGTCCTCCACGGCGATGAGTATCTTGAGCCTGCCCTTGCCGGCCCTTGACGCGGACCTCAGGCGCCAGAGCATCTTCAAAAGCCCTTCCTTGTTGATCGGCTTTTGCAGGTACTCGGCGGCCCCGAGGGCGTAGGCGAGTTCCTGGTTCTCCGTCGATGATATCACGACCACCGGTATGTCCATTGTGTCGGGGTCTGATTTAAGGTCGTTCAGCGCCTCCCACCCGTCCTTCTTCGGTATCGATATGCCCATCACTATGGCGAAGGGCTTGAGCTCCTGGGCCTTCCTCAGCAGCTCTATGCCGTCCGACGCGATCGCCACCTCGTAGTACCCGCTCTCAAGGTATATCTCCAGAAGCCGGTTGATGTCCTGGCTCTCGCTCGCTATGAGCACGAGCGGATGCTCGTCCGCGTCCTGCGAGTATGGCTGGACGGCCTGCGTCAACACCGGCGCCGGCACGTCTATGTCCTCCGTGCCCTTGGGCATCTTCACGTAGAAAGTGGAGCCCACGCCCGGTTCGCTCTCCACCCATACCGACCCCTTATGGAGCTCAACGAGCCTCTTGGTCAGGGCCAGCCCCAGTCCCGTGCCGCCGTACTCCCTGCTTAAAGACGAATCTATCTGCTCGAACTCCTTGAACAACTTCGGAATGTCCTCTTTCTTCACCCCTAGGCCGGTGTCCTTTATCTTAAAGACGTAGAACCTCTCCATCTTCATGCCTGAGGGCTCTTCCACGATTTCCCAATCCACGGCGATCTTCCCGCCGTCGACATTGAACTTCACGGCGTTGTTCAGGAGGTTGAGCAATATCTGTTTGAACTTGACCTTGTCGGCGCGTATCATCGGGGAGGCTATGGCGGTCTTCGATTCTATCGTGATATTCCTCTGATGGGCGATGGGCTTGAGTATGCCGAGTATCTCGCCGATGGTCTCGAGGATGGGGAAGTCCTCCATTACCACCCCCATCCTCCCGACCTCTATCTTGGAGAGGTCGAGTATGTTGTTTATAAGCTGCAGCAGATGTCCGCCGCTTGAGTGTACGAACTCCACGTACTGCATCTGGCGCTCATTGAGATCGCCGAAGGCCTTTTCGATAAGGAGCTCTGAAAACCCTATTATGGAGTTGAGCGGGGTCCTGAGCTCGTGCGAGACGTTGGCCAGGAACTGGCTCTTGATGGCGTTGGCCTCGATAAGCTCCATGTTGGCGAACTCGAGCGTCCGCTTTTTTTCCACAAGCTCGTCGTTGGCCGCTTTAAGCTCTTCGGTCCTCTCGGCGACCTTCTTCTCAAGCGTGACGTAATAGTCCTGGAGGTTCTCCGACATCTTGTTGAACTCTATGGCGAGGCTGCCGATTTCGTCGTCGGTCGCCACGGGCACGCGCTGGTCGAGCATGCCCTGGCCTATCTTCCTGGCCGACTCCTCTATCGCCAGGATCGGCCTTACGATGGAGCGCGTCAGGATGATCCAGAGCCCGGCCGCCAGGACCAGGGCCGCAAGCGTGAAGGCCACCGTGACCTTGACTATTCGCCCGGCGAAGAAGTCGCTCTTTTGATACGCGGTGAAGGCGGAGTCCTTTTCCATGACCGAAAGCTTCTTGAGCGAGTTGAGCACCGCCGTGAAACTGTCGTTGCCGGCGGTCCTGATGAGGTTCAGGGACGCCTGTCTCTCGCCCTTGACCGAAGAGGACGCTATCCGGCTGTTTATCGCCCAGTATTCGGACAGGCTCCTAACGAGGTTGTTGAATATGGCTTCCTGGCCGGAGGAGAACCCGAGCTTCCCGTACTCGTCCAGAAGCCTGTCTATCTTCTTCCTGTGGCCCTCCATCAAACCCTCGAGGTATGTCTTGGAGGTCTCGTCGCTTATTATGGCGTGCAGGAATATCTCCTGCCTGGCGGAGAGGAACTCGTTTCCAACGGAGCTGAGCGTCTCGCCCCTCTTGAACGAGTCCGTATACAGGCTCTCCGTCACGTTGACGAGCTGCCTCGCGTTATAGAGGCCCACAAGTCCCCCTATCCCCATCATGAAGAGAAGGGATATGAAGACCGCCGCGATCTTCCTGGAGATGCTTAATGAACTGAATATCTTCATCATTTCGATGCCGCGTCCGCCCCCGCGTTGTCCTGCTCCTGTATCTCTTCATAAATAAGCAGTATGTTGGATACCTGCCCGCCTTCGTCATAGAGCGGGAATGTCCTTATCCTGAGCCTCCTGGACGGCCCCTTGAAAAAACTGTATTTTTTCATCTCATGCGGCTTGAAGCCGAATGTGAACTCGGTAGAGTGCCCTTCACAGGTCTTTTTTATCTGCTCCGTAAACCCGCCGGCCCTGATGAGCTCGTCCTCGAAGACGTTGTATTCGCCGGCTATGACAAGCCTCTGGTCGGCGCCGAGGAGCCTTTTGAGGGCGCCGTTGATGACCACGCACCTGCCGGAGAGGTCGAATACCGCGAAGGCGGCGGGGACCTGGTTGATCACCCTGTCGAGGAACATCTTCGACAGGCGCTCTTCGTTGTAGAGGTCGAAGTGCCCTAAGAGCACCGATACCACCGAGGCCAGCGCGGCGAAGAAAGGCGCGCCTTCGGCCCCGGGATCTTGCGCCTCCTTCCTGAATAACAGGCAGATATAACCTGTCAAGCCGTCATTGAAGGTCAACGGGACCGTCGCCATCGTTTTGAAGCCGCATCCGCGCAAGGCCCCGGCGTACCCCTGGCCCGGGAATTCGTCAAGGCCCCTGAACGCGACGGCCCGGCCCCCGGAACCGGCGCCAGGGAAATCCATCCCTATCTCGCTCCAATCCCTGATAAAGCCCTCGCCGAGCCCCGCGGACGACTTGAGCCTGAAAACTCCGTCCTCAATCAGGTAGACCGCGGCCGCGCTTGCGCCCCCGGAAGCGACCGCTTCCTTCATGGCCATCTGCAGCAGCTCGTTTTTCGAGAGCGTCCTGCCGGCAAAACTTAGCACCGAATCTATCGCCTCTATCTGGTTCACGCACGTTCTGAGCGAGGACGCGAGGGTATCGTTCGCCCTGTCCCTGGCGACGAGCATCCCGTTGACGTAATCGAGCGCGTGGTTTAGCTCGCTTGAGAGCTTCGATAAAAGGCCCGCCCGCTCGTTCCTGAACCGCGCCATGAGGTTGCCGGAGGATATCCGGCGCGCGGACTCCGCCGCCTCCCGGATGGGAGAAAGCGCCTTTACCTGGAGCGCCGCGAGCCAGGCCAGTATTATCACGAAGAACCCGATGACGCTCTTCAGGGCGAGCATCTCGATGTCATGGAAAACGAGCTTCCTGTTCTCGGCGATAATGCCGATCATGC